>SKUV01000328.1 GCA_007129775.1 Paracoccaceae bacterium
ATCGGCCAGCAACACATCGGGGCGCTTGGCGATGGCGCGGGCGATGGCGACGCGCTGCTGCTCGCCGCCCGAAAGCTCGGCCGGGAAGTGATCGAGCCGCTCGGCCAGCCCCACAGCCGCCAGCGCCTCTTCCGGGGGCATGGGGTCGCGCGCGATCTCGGTCACCAGCGCCACATTCTCGCGCGCGGTCAGGCTGGGCACGAGGTTGTAGAACTGAAAGACGAATCCCACATGGTCGCGCCGGAACCGGGTGAGCGCGGCATCGCCGGCGCGGGTCAGTTCGCGCCCGCGGAAAAAGACCTGCCCCTCGGTCGGCAGGTCAAGCCCGCCGAGGATGTTGACCAGCGTGGATTTGCCCGAACCCGAAGCGCCCAGAAGTACCACCATCTCGCCCTCGCGCAAGGCCATGGTGACGCCGCGCAGGGCATGGACGGCCACCGCACCGGTGCGAAAGACCCGCGTCACCCCCCGGGCCTCGAACACAGGCCGCCGCTTGCCGGAATCAGGCGGGTCGCCTGCACCGGCTGGGCGGTCGGCCCGCGCGGAGGCGCCGGTGGCGGACATGCCGGATCAGCGCGCCATGAAGACGGGCACGTCGGCCATCTGCAGCATGTTGCGCGTGGCGCCGCCCAGAATCGCCTGCCGCAGGCGGGAATGCCCATAGGCCCCCATCACCAGCATGTCGGCATCCTGATCGCGCACATGGCGGCACAGCAGATCCGAGATCCGCGGCATGGTATTGGCGATGACCGAGACCTCGGCGCGGACCCCGTGGCGGACCAGCATCTGGGTCAATAGACCCCCCGGGTCCGATCGTTCGGGGCCCTGCGCGGGCGGATCGACAATGACGATATTCACCGCCTCGGCCGCGATCAGCATCGGCAGGGCGCGGCGCACGGCCGAAAGCGCCTCTTCGCTTTCGTTCCATGCCACGACAATGCGCTGGCCCAGCGTCTTGCCGAGCCCGGTCTCGGGCAGCACCAGAATCGGCGCGCGGCCCTCGAACAGCGCGGCCTCCAGCACCGCCTCGGCGGCGCTGTCGGTGGTTTCGCCATAGGGTTTCGGCTGCAGCACCAGATCGGCGAAGCGGGCGCGCAGCGACACCAGATGCGCCATCGTGCCCAGTTGCACGACACCGGCCTCCACACCCCAGCGGATGTCCTCGGCCTTCAGGCGCTTGCGCACCTCCGCCTCCAGCGCCTCGGATTCGGCGCGGGCCTGATCTAGCGTCTCCTGATAGATCATTGCCGGCGCGCCGGCATAGAAAAAGCCGGGCTGGGTGTGATCGATTCCAAGGCAGACCACATCGAGATGAGCGTCCTCCCGCCGCGCGAGCCGGATCCCGGCCTCGAGAACGAGCGGAATGCGGGCAGCCTCGGTCACGAAACTGACGAGAGATTTGTATGCCATTTCAGGCTCCTTATCCGGATGAGCGGCGACGGCACGAGGATAGACTCAGGCTGATTGCGACACATTGACCTTGATCAACCCAAGGGCCGCAGGTTTGACCCAGATCAAAGTGATTGCCGGGGCAAAGGGCAATACCGAACCTGCGCAAACAGGATTCGGCGCCGCCTTCGGCCCGCCGGGACGGAACAAAGGGACGCAAAATGTGGGATTATGTTAAGCTGGCATTGCTTGGCGTGATCGTGCTGTTCGCGGCGATTGCCACGAACATGGCGCGCGATCTGGCCTATATGGTGCACGCGATCATCATCATGCTCACCGCCGGTGGGCTTTTTCTGTGGCAGGTGCGCCGTATCGGAGAACCGCGCCCGGTCCATGACGAAAGCGAATATATGGACGGCGTGATTCGCGCCGGCGTGATCGCAACCGCTTTCTGGGGCGTCATCGGCTTCATCGCCGGCACCTTCATTGCGCTCCAGCTGACCTGGCCGCAGCTGAATTTCGAATGGGCACAGGGTTATCTGAGTTTCGGCCGGCTGCGGCCACTGCATACCTCGGCGGTGATCTTCGCCTTCGGCGGCAATGCGCTGATCGCGACGGCGTTTTACGTGGTGCAGCGGACCAGCGCGGCGCGGCTCTGGGGCGGGAACCTCGCGTGGTTCGTGTTCTGGGGCTATCAGCTTTTCATTGTCATGGCGGCGACCGGCTATGTTCTGGGCTCCACCCAGGGCAACGAATACGCCGAGCCCGAGTGGCTGACCGACCTGTGGCTGACGGTGGTCTGGCTGGCCTTCCTCGCGGTGTTCCTCGGCACGCTGCTGAAACGGCGCGAGCCGCATATCTACGTGGCCAACTGGTTTTATCTGTCCTTCATCATCACCGTGGCGATGCTGCATCTGGTCAACAACGTCTCCATTCCGGTGTCGATCTGGGGCTCCAAGTCGGTCCCGGTCTGGTCCGGCGTGCAGTCGGCGATGATCCAGTGGTGGTATGGCCATAACGCTGTCGGCTTCTTCCTGACCGCCGGCTTCCTCGGCATGATGTATTATTTCATTCCCAAGCAGGCCGAGCGTCCGGTCTACAGCTACAAGCTGTCGATCATCCACTTCTGGGCGCTGATCTTCCTGTATATCTGGGCCGGTCCGCACCACCTGCATTACACCGCGCTGCCCGACTGGG
>SKUV01000176.1 GCA_007129775.1 Paracoccaceae bacterium
GGCCGATGTGGTGGCCGCCCATGTGACCGTCGGTGAAGCGGCCGCGCAGGGCCGGCTCGGCGCCTTCATCGCGCACGGCATCCACAGCTATGCCGCGCGCCGCGATATACCGGCGGAAAACGCCACCTCGCGACTGTCGGAGAACCTGACCCATGGCGAGATCGGCCCGCGCGCGATCTGGCACGCCGGCCAGCGCGCGCTGGCCGAGGGCAAGGCCGGCGCCGAGACCTTTCTGAAGGAACTGGTCTGGCGCGAGTTTTCCTATCACCTGCTCTATCACACGCCCCATATCATCCGGCGCAACTGGCGCGAGGAATGGGACGGCTTTCCATGGCGCGACGACAATGCCGATGCCGAGGCATGGCGGCGCGGACGCACCGGCGTGCCCTTCGTCGATGCCGCCATGCGCGAGATGTATGTGACCGGTACCATGCACAACCGCGCGCGCATGATCGTCGCGAGCTATCTGACCAAGCATCTGCTGACCGACTGGCGCGTGGGGCAAGCGTGGTTCGCCGATTGCCTGATCGACTGGGACCCGGCCGCCAATGCCATGGGCTGGCAATGGGCCGCCGGCTCCGGCCCGGACGCGGCGCCCTATTTCCGCATCTTCAACCCCGCGACGCAGGCCGAGAAATTCGACCCCGACGGCACCTACCGGCACCGCTACATCGCCGAGCTGAGCGAGCGGCCGGGCCGCGAGGCGCAGGACTACTTTCGCGCCGTGCCCGAAAGCTGGGGCCTGCGCCCCGACATGCCCTATCCCGACCCGATCGTCGGGCTGAAGGAGGGCCGCGAGGCCGCGCTTGCCGCCTACAAGCGCGCCCGGGGCTGAGCGCCACGAATGACTTGCCGGATCAGGGACGATGGCATTAAGACTTTCTCAACGAAAAGGGACGGCATGACGGTTCTGACTTCACTCGACGGGCAGTCGGACCTGCCGCGATATTGTCCGCAGGTGCTGGCCAAGGCGGGGCGGCTGGACAACGGGCGGCTGGATGTGGTGCTTGATGACGGTCGCCGCTTCCGGCTGGAAGGCCCGCGCCCGGGCCCGGTGGCCGAGGTTCATATCCACAACCCGGATGTGTTTGCCCGGCTGATCCGCGAGGGGGATCTGGGTTTTTGCGAAGCCTATATGGATGGCTGGTGGTCCACGCCCGACCTGCAGGCCTTCATGGATCTGATCCACAACGACAATCCCGCGCTTTACGATCACTACCCCGGGCAGGGGCTGATCCGCACCTTCGAGCGGCTGCGCCACTGGCTGCGGTCGAACAACAAGTTTCAGGCGAAAAAGAACATCTCGTATCACTACGATCTGGGCAATGATTTCTATCGCCTCTGGCTCGATGACAGCATGACCTATTCCTCGGCCCTGTTCGAGACCGGGCAGGAAAGCCTCGAACGGGCACAGGAGCGGAAATATGCGGCCATGGTCGATGCGATCGGCGCGCAGCCGGGCGAGCATGTGCTGGAAATCGGCTGTGGCTGGGGCGGCTTTGCCGAATATGCCGCGCGCGAGCGCGGGCTGCGGGTCACCGGGCTGACCATCTCGCAGGAGCAGCACGATTACGCCACAGCCCGGATCGCGCGCGCGGGGCTGTCGGACCGGGTCCAGATCAAGCTGCAGGATTATCGCGACGAGCGCGGCAGCTATGACGGCATCGCCAGTATCGAGATGTTCGAGGCGGTGGGCGAGAAATACTGGCCCGTCTATTTCGACACGCTGCGCGCGCGGCTGAAACCCGGCCGGACGGCGGCGCTGCAGATCATCCTTGTGCGCGACGAGCGCTTCGATGCCTATCGGCACGGGGTCGATTTCATCCAGAAATACATCTTTCCCGGGGGGATGCTGCCCGGGCCGAGCGTGCTGCGCGAACAGGTGGCGCGCGCCGGGCTGGAGGTGCGCGGCTCGCACGAATTCGCCGAGAGCTACAGCCAGACCCTGCGGCGCTGGCACGAGACCTTCTGCGCCCGCTGGGACGAGATCGCCGCGCAGGGGTTCGACGACCGCTTTCGCCGGATGTGGGAATTCTATCTGACCTCTTGCGCCGCCGCCTTTCACACGCGGATTTGCGATGTGACCCAGATCACCATCGCCCGCCCCCTCGTCACGGTCCCCGTGACCACGCGCACAAGGGCCTGAACCGATGCCCGCGCAAACCAGCATGCCGACTGCGTCCCGCGCCGCGGCGGCTGTCTGGTTCGCGCTGCTGGGCGCCGTCGCCGCCGAGGCCTACAAGCCGCTGATGCCGCCCGAGACGGTTTTCGGCTGGTTCAACTGGGTCAGCGCGGGGCTCGGGCTCTGGATCGGCTGGTGGGTTCTGGGGCCGCTGGCCGGGCGCGGCTGGCGCGAGGCGGTGGGCACCGGGCTGCGCACCGCCTTCACGCTGCTGTTCTGGGCGCTGGTGGTCTTTTCGTTTTACGAAATGATCATGCGCTCCATCAACCGCCGCTACCGGGGCCCGACCGAAGCCGTTGTGGGCACGTTCGACATCATGCTCGATTATCTGCGGCTGATGGGGGATGCGGTTTTCGTGGGGGTGCTGGTGCTGGGCGGGATCGTCGGCGGGCTCGTCGTCGAA
>SKUV01000024.1 GCA_007129775.1 Paracoccaceae bacterium
AAGCTCTCGCGCCGGGGTTTTCTGTGTGGTGTCGCCGCCGAGGCGGGTCAGTGCAGGCGGGCCTCGACCGTGGCGATACCCTCATCGATCAGGCGCCCGGCATCGGCCTCCGACATCTGTTTGGCGATCACATCGGCGGCCGCGGCCACGGCGATACGGGCGGCACGGTTGCGCACGCTGCGCAGCGCCGCCTGTTCGGCCGAGGCGATCTGATCCTCTGCGGCCTTCAGGCGCCGGGCAACCGAGGCTTCGATATCGCGTTTGGCCTGCGCGGCGGCGTCCTTGGCCTCTTCCCGGGCCTTGATCACGATGTTTTCGGCCTGCTGCTGGGCATCGCGGGTCTTGCGCTCGTAATCGGCCAGCACCGCCTGCGCCTCTTCGCGCAGGGCGCGCGCGGCATCGAGATCCGCGCGGATGTCATCTGCCCGTTTGTCCAGCAGCCCCAGAAGGATGTTGTGGACGTTGAAATAGGCCAGCACGCCCAGAAACAGCACGAAGGCGATCAGCACGATCAGATCGGTATTGGCCAGCGAGAAGAACGGGTAATCCCCCGCCGCCATCGCCACTCCCGGCGCCAGCACCAGCATCGGGGCAATCGTTGCAATCCGTCGCGTCATGCCGCATCCCCCTGCTTGATCCGGGCCGACACGGCGGCGTTGACGCTGCGCCCGTCGGACTTTTGCCCCAGCGCGCCGAGCAGTTCGTGCACCGTATCCTTGGCGACCACTTCCACCGCCTCGGCCGCACTGGCGCGGATCTCGGCGATCCGTGCCTCGGATTCGGCGGTGCGCGCGGCGATCTCGGCATCGGCCTTCTGCAGGGCGACATCGAGTTCCGCCTGCATTTCCGCCTTTGCCTTTTCGACGATCTTGCTGGCCTCGGCCCGGGCATCGGCCAGCGCCTTGTCATGGGCGGCTGCGGCGGCCTCGGCCTTGAGCTTGAGTTCCTCGGCGCGGGCGATGTCATTGGTGATCGTGCCGCGCCGCTCGGCCAGTACGGCGCCGATGCGCGGCAGGGCCACGCGCGACAGGATCAGGTAGATGATCACGACCGTCACCACCAGCCAGAAGATCTGGTTGGGGAAGGTGGCGAAATCCAGCTGAGGCATTCCGGGGCCGTTCGCGGCCGCGTTTGCGTCAGTGTCCATGCTGGCCTCCTCAACTCCCCGCCGGCGCTGTTGGGCCGGGGCGGGGCGGGATCAGTGATGCGGCAGATCGGGGCCGGCGGGCCCGGGATCGCGCCCCGTGCCCCGCCCCGGTATCATGCAGCAGGCTCAGACGGCGAACATCAGCAGAAGCGCGACGAGGAACGAAAAGATCCCGAGCGCCTCGGCAAAGGCGATGCCGATGAACAGGAACGCCGTCTGGCCCGGCGCGGCCGAGGGGTTGCGCAGGGCACCGGCGAGGTAGTTGCCTGCCACATGGCCCACACCGATACCGGCGCCGCCCATGCCAAGACAGGCCAGCCCGGCACCGATGTATGCGCCCATTTGAACGAGTTCGCCTTCCATGGTCGTTTCTCCTTGATCTGGAATTGGCTTGATCGGGTCCGGCGGCCCGCAAGGGACGCGCCGGTGTGAAGATGTCAGTGTGCGGGATGCAGCGCGTCCTTGAGATAGACGCAGGTCAGGATGGTGAAGACATAGGCCTGGATCACCGCCACCAGCAGTTCCAGCGCATAGAGCGCCGTCACCGCGAGGATCGGCACGAAAAAGGCGGCCCCGACCCCGGCGGCGAAGCCGGCGAAAACCTTGGCCACGGCATGGCCCGCCATCATCGCGCCGGCAAGACGGATGGAGTGGCTGACGGGCCGGACGAAGTACGAGATCACCTCGATCAGCGCCAGCACCGGCCGCAGGGGCAGCGGCGCGCTCGACACCCAGAACAGCTTGAGAAAGCTTGCGCCGTGCAGGATGAAGCCCAGCGCCGTGACCGTCAGAAAGACAGCCAGCGCCAGCACCGCTGTCACCGCGATATGGGACGTGGTGGTGAAGGCAAAGGGGATCAGCCCCAGCACATTGGCGAAGAAGACGAAGACGAAAATCGTCATGATGTAGGGAAAGAAGCGCACCGCATCACGGCCGGCCACGTCCTCCACCATCTTGTAGATGAAGCCATAGGTCATCTCGGCCAGCGACTGGCCGCGCGTCGGCACCAGCGCGCGCCCGCGCGACCCCCAGACCATCAGCGCCGTGACAGCCAGCACCGTCAGCGCCATCCAGAGCGTTACGTTGGTCGGCGTATACCAATGCACCACATCGCCGCCGAACAGCGGTTTCACGGTGAACTGGTCCATCGGCTTGATGTTGAAACCGCTCGTTCCGTCAGCCACGTCGCCTGTCCCTTTCCTCGCCCGGCTCCGGTTTCCGGCGCTGCCCTTGCGGCGTCGCCCCCGGCGGGCCCTTAGCCATGTCGGCCGCCGTGCCCAGCATGGTGCGGACGCCGGCGGCGAAACCCAGAAGCGTGAACAGCACCAGCAGGATGGGCCGGGTGCCGAACAGCTCGTCCAGTCCGAGCCCGATAGCGACGCCGATCGCGATACCGGCGGTCAGCTCTATCACCATGCGCCAGGCGACATGCGCCTGCTCATGATGCCCGGGCCGGGCGGGGCCTTCGGGGCCTTCCTGCTTCTGGCGGGCCGCGTCGATGCGGGACTTGAGCGCGCGCAGCCGCTCCGCATCGTCCGGGTCCGTCATGGCAGAGCCTCCGATCTCAGCCCCTTGGACAGTCGCGCGATACCTACGCCGCGGGCAATCAAGGAGTCAAGCCGGTTTGGCGTGATTTAGAGGTTTGATATTACTACATATTATTGGAAGCGGGCGTGATACGCCCGACGCCGGCCCACGGTTTTCGCGGTAAAGGCATACTCAACCGATCGGTTGACAATGGCCCGGCGCTGGCGCAGGGCGACGGGATGGAGCGTGACCTTGACCTGATCTTCGCCGCCCTCGCCGACCCGACGCGCCGGGCGATTTTGGCGATGCTGCTGGAAGACGACATGGCAGTGACCGACGTGGCCGCGCCCTTTGCCATGTCGCTCGCGGGGATTTCGAAACATCTGGGCATTCTCGCCACGGCCGGGCTGATCAGCCAGGAACGGCGCGGCCGCGTGAAATGGTGCAAGCTGGAGCCCGACGCGATGCGCGAAGCCAGCATCTGGATGCAGGCCTTCGGGCAGTTCGAGGCGATCAACCTCGACGCTTTCGAGCGCTTTCTCGAGGTCGAACTCGCGCCGCAGCAGGACGATGCGAACACGCCGCCGGGCTGACCCCGCCCGCCCGAAGGCACCGCAAACGGAGGCGCCGCGAACGGGCGGGGCGTGACAGATTTGCCCGCCCCGCGGGCGCAATCGCCCGGGGTGGCCGGGCCGATATTGCCGGGTCCGTCCAAGTGTGCCAGAACAGACACAGACCAATGGCAGAGGAAACGACCGCGAAATGCCGGATTACGCTGCCCGCCGTGTGACCATGGTGGATACACAGGTGCGCCCGTCGGATGTCACGAAATTCCCCATCATCGAGGCGTTCCTGAACGTCCCGCGAGAGGAATTCGTGCCGTCCGCGCTGCGCGAGGCTGCCTATCTGGGCGAGAACCTCACCTATTCCGCGGGGCGCGTGATGCTCGACCCTCGAACGCTGTCCAAGATGCTGGATGCGGTGGATCTGCGCCGCAATGACCTCGTGCTCGATCTTGGCTGCCTGACGGGCTATTCCAGCGCCATCGCCGGGCAGATCGCCGAAGCCGTCGTCGCGGTCGAGGAGATCGAGGAGGCCGCGCAGGAGGCCGAGGCGCTTCTGGCAGCCCAGTCGCGCGACAATATCGCCGTGATCACTGGCCCGCTGACCGCAGGCGCCCTGCAGCACGGGCCCTATGACGCGATCCTCGTGCAGGGCGGAGCCGAAACCTTCCCCGGGGCGCTGGCGGAACAATTGCGCGAGGGCGGGCGGGTGGCCTGCCTGTTCATGGAAGGGCAACTGGGCATCTGCCGGATCGGCCAGCGGCGCGGCGACCGGATCTCTTGGCGCGATGCCTTCAATGCCGCGGCGCCGGTGCTGCCGGGGTTCGAGAGGAAACGGGAATTCGCCCTCTGACCATCGGTCCGGGGCGCAGGGCGGGAGTTGCAGATGGGATTCGGACGCTGGGTCTTCGGAAAGGCGGCGATGGCCGCGGGCCTTTCGGCGGTGCTGGCTGCGGGGCCGGCCGCAGGTCAGAGCCTGACCGACGCGCTGATCGCGGCCTATCGCAATTCCAACCTGCTGGAGCAGAACCGCGCCGTTCTGCGCGCCGCTGACGAAGATGTGGCCATCGCCGTGGCGACCCTGCGGCCGGTGGTCAATTTCATCGCCCGCGCCACGGCGTCGAGCGCGGTGCGCGACGTGGGCGGCATCAACGTCCGCAGCAACGACATCTCGGCCACGCTGGCGCTGAGCGCGGATCTGACGCTCTATGATTTCGGTCGCGGGCAACTGGCGATCGACGCGGCGAAACAGAATGTGCTCGCCGTGCGGCAGGCGCTCGTCGGGGTGGAGCAGCGGGTGCTTCTGTCTGCGGTGGCGGCCTTCATGGATGTGCGCAGCGCCGCCGAGACGGTCAACCTGCGCGAGGCGAACGTGCGGCTGATCACGCAGGAATTGCGCGCCGCCCGCGACCGTTTCGAGGTGGGCGAGATCACCCGCACCGATGTCGCCATCGCCGAGGCCAGGCTCGCCGGCGCGCGCAGTAACCTTGCGGCCGCGCAGGGCGATCTGGCCGTCGCGCGCGAGGCTTACAAGGCCGCGACCGGCGCCTATCCGGGCGCGCTGCGCGCACCCCCGGGCCTGCCGCGCATCCCGCGCACGCTGGACGAGGCCAAGAGCGTCGCCCGCACCACCCATCCTTCCATCCGGCAGGCCCAGTTCGAGGTGACGGCGGCAGAGATCAACGTTGCCCGCGCCGTGGCCCAGCGTCAGGGCCAGATCAGCGGCAGCGCCAATCTTTCGGTCGACCGGCGCGGCCGCGATTCGTCGAGCCTGTCGCTCAGCTATCAGCGCCCTGTGTATACCGGGGGCCGGCAATCGGCACAGGAGCGGCAGGCCGCGGCGCGCCGCGATGCCGCGCGCGCAGGGCTGCATCAGACTGCCGCCGATGTGGTGCAGGATGTGGGGCGGGCATGGTCCGACCTCGCCGTTGCCTCGGCCCGGATCGAGGCCAGCGACCGTCAGATTCAGGCGGCACAGACCGCCTATGACGGCGTTCGCCAGGAGGCCGAACTGGGCGCGCGCACCACGCTGGACGTGCTCAACGCCGAACAGGAACTGCTCGACGCCCGCGCGGCGCGGATCGGGGCCGATACCGGGCGCTATGTGGCGGTTTACCGGCTGCTGTCCTCCATGGGTCTGCTGACGGTGGATCATCTGCGGTTGGGTATCCCTACCTACGACCCCGAAGCCTATTTCAACGCCGTCCGCAACGCGCCGCGGACCCGCAGCGTGCAGGGCGATCAGCTTGACCGCGTGTTGCGCAGCATCGGGCGCGAGTGACGGCCCGCGCCGCGCCGCATATTGTGAAAAACCGCGTCCGGCGGTAGGGTGACCGGCAAAACAGGGGGCCCCGATGCGTGCCCGCAAGCCGAGGCAGGTGCAGTCATGTCTGATCCCATGTCGAATCATGAAATCGAGGATGTGCTGTCCTCCATCCGCCGTCTGGTGACGCAGGAAAGCCCGGCACCCGCGCCGACGAAGGCACCGGCAAAACCGCGGGCGGAGCCCGGCAAGCTGGTGCTGACCCCGGCCTTCAGGGTGCCCGACACACCTCCGGAACCGGCGCGCTCGGACGCCGCCGCCTCAGCCTCGTCGACCGCGCCGCAGGACAGCCCCGACAACGCGGCCACCGGCATTGATGCAACGGGCGTCGTGGCCTCTGGGCTTGAGACCTCAGTGTCGATCGTGACGCCCGAAGACGCCGAAACAGCGAAGCCGGAGGAGGCAGCGGCACAACCCGCCCCGACCCCGCCGGCGGAGCCCGAGGCAGCCACGGCCAAACCGGCCGAGGCCCCGACGCTGGAGCAGATGATCGAGGCGCTCGAAACCGCGATCATGAAGGATCCCGGCCCCTTCGAGCCCGATGCCGGGGAAGAGGCGCCCGTCGCCACCGCCCCGAAGCCGCAACCACCGGTGATGGATGCGCCCGCCGCGCTCCAGCCCGAGCGGCCCGGGGATGCGCCGGAAGAGGCTTTCGCACCCGATACGGCCGAAAACACTGCAGCCGCCGGGCCTGCGCCAGCCGAGCCGGATTCGGCCCGACCCTTCGCGCCCACGCCCGTCACACAAGACCCGGACGAGGCCGGGCCGGTCGAGGCAGAGCCGCCGCTGCTGGAGGATGACAGCATCGTTCTGGACGAAGCCGCGCTGCGCGAACTGGTCGCCGACATCCTGCGCGAAGAATTGCAGGGCGTGCTCGGCCAGCGCATCACCCGCAACGTGCGCAAGCTGGTGCGGGCCGAGATCGCCCGCGCCCTCGCCAGCCGTGATCTGGCGTAGACCCCAGGCCCGGCCCGTCAGACGCGGGCGGGGCCATCCCGAAAAGAAAAGAAACGCGCCCTGATCCGGGCGCGTTTCTTTTTTCCGTCAACCGGCGGGCCTGCCGCCGGAAGGAGCGATCAAGCCGCGTCAGGCGGCCTGCTGTTCCAGCAATTGCTGTTGCTGGCGGCGCTCGCTTTCTTCGCGCGACAGCGCGACCGAGGTGCGAACACCCTTGGCGACGAATTCCATCAACCCCGAAACGACCCGCTCGTTCGGGTCGATCCCCGCGCAGGACAGCACCTCGCGCCCGTCGCGCGAGCGTGCCCAGCGGGCGATCTGGTCAGGGCCATTGCCGTATTTCTTGTCATCGGCGATGGCATCGTCCAGCGCCGCCAGAACAACCGCAGCGAACAATTTTCGGGCACGTTGGCCCTGTTCGTGGTTGAAAGCGGCACCGTCAACGAAATCGAACATGTTACCGTCCTTTATTCTTGCTCTTGCACTTCTGCAGTTTTCTCTGTCTACGGGTTTTGAGCGCGATTCGATAATCTCTTCTTGCATGGCTGGTTTGCGCCAGGTGCATGGCTGGCGCTGCGGCTTCACAAGATATCGTTGTATTGCCCCGCACAACACCGCGCGATATAGGGTCGGCCAGAAGCCCCTTCAACCTTTTGGCAAGGTTTGTGACATGCCCAGGATCAACGGAAACGAGATTCGCCCCGGCAACGTGCTGGAGCATGACGGCGGCCTTTGGGTTGCGGTCAAGGTCAACCACGTCAAGCCCGGAAAGGGCGGCGCCTTTGCGCAGGTCGAGATGAAGAACCTGCGCAACGGCTCCAAGCTGAACGAGCGTTTCCGGTCCGAGGACAAGGTGGAGCGGGTGCGGCTGGAGCAGAAGGATCAGCAATTCCTTTATGAAAACGACGGAATGCTGGTGGTGATGGATATGGAGACCTTCGAGCAGGTCGAATTGCCGGCCGATCTGCTGGGCGATCGCCGACCGTTCCTGCAGGACGGCATGACCGTGACCATCGAATATTACGGCGAGGAAGCGCTGAACATGGCGCTGCCGCAAAAGGTCACCTGCACCGTGGCCGAGACCGAGCCGGTGGTGAAGGGCCAGACCGCGGCCAACAGCTTCAAGCCCGCGATCCTCGACAACGGGGTGCGGATCACCGTGCCGCCCTTCGTGGGCGAGGGCGAGGCGGTGGTCGTGAATACCGAGGAATTCGCCTATGTGGAGCGCGCCTGACCCACGGATGGGGTTCAGGCGTCCTCTGGCAGGCGGGTGATCGTGGCGCCGCCGGCGCGCATCGCCCCTTCGGCCCGGTCAAAGCGCAGATAGGCCAGCGCCGTGTCGCCCGCCCGGCTGTGCAGCACGCCCGCCGCGCGGCCGTCTTCGGACTCGATCGGGGTTCCCGGCTCTGCATCGCCCGCGACCGCCACGCGCGCCAGGCCCTTGCGAAGCACGGTCTTGTGCTTCATCCGGGCGGTCACCTCCTGCCCGACGTAGCAGCCCTTGCGGTGATCGACGCCGTTGAGCCGCTCGAACCCCAATTCCAGGATGAAGCTGTCGTTGGGGATAAGCTCCACCCCGGTCTCCGGGACGCCATGGGCCACGCGCAACGCGTCCCAGTCGGTACTGGGCGGCAGGCCCGGCTCGGTCGTGTAACGCCGCCAGCCCAGCGCCGGGTGGCGCGGGTCGGGCACGGCGCCTTCGGGCACGGGGCCGAGGCCGCGCTGCACCCCCAGCCCGGAAGGCTCGACCTGCACATCGGCGCGCAGCTTGTACATGGCCAGCCGCTGCGCGAGCCCCTCGGCGAGGTCGGATTTCACATCGAGCAGGATCGCCGCGCCGCCCTCGTCCACCAGAATGAAATCGGCCAGATACTTGCCCTGCGGCGTCAGCAGCGCGGCATAGACCGGCCCTTGCGCCAGCTTGTGCAGATCGTTCGTCACGATGCCCTGCAGAAAGGCCACTCGGTCGGCCCCGCTGATGCGCAGAACGGTTCTGTCTGTGGCCTGCTCGCCCGTCATGGATGCCCTCGTCAGATCGGCTTTCCGACGGATATAGTCAGGATTGCGCCGGGCGACAGGGGTCAGCCCCCCTGCCCGTTCTGAAACTGCAATTCGCAGAGTTTCGCATAGAGCCCGCCCTCGGCCAGCAGTTCGGTATGGCTGCCCTGCGCGACGACCCGGCCCTGATCCAGCACCACGATCAGATCGGCGCTGCGCACGGTGGCCAGCCGGTGCGCGATGACCAGCGTCGTGCGCCCCTGCGACAGCCGCTCCAGCGCCGCCTGCACCAGTTGTTCCGATTGCGCATCGAGCGCCGATGTCGCCTCGTCCAGCAAAAGTATCGGCGTGTCGCGCGCCAGCGCCCGGGCGATGGCGATACGCTGGCGCTGCCCGCCCGACAGGGCAGAGCCGCGCGGGCCCGCCGGCGTGTCGAGCCCGCGCGGCATGGCCTGCACGAAGGGCGCGACATGTGCGGATTCGAGGATCCGCGCGAGCCGGTCCTCGGGGATGTCGTCGCGGCCCAGGAGGATATTCTCGCGCAAGGTCTCGTCAAACAATGCGGAATCCTGCGACACGACCGAAAAGAGGCCCCGCAGGCTGGCGAAATCCATCTCGGCCACATCCACCCCGCCGATGCTGAGCCGGCCCGATTGCGGCTCTTCCAGCCGGGTCAGAAGGCTGAAGATGGTGGATTTGCCCGCCCCCGACGGCCCCACCAGCGCCGTTGTCCGCCCCGCCGGCGCGGTAAAGCTCACATCCCGAAGCACCGGCCCCTCGCCATAGGAAAAGGCCACGTCCCGCAGCACGATCTCGGGCGCGGCGCCGGCGGGCGCCGGGCGCGGCTGCGCCGGCGGAACGATCTGCGGATGGGTGTCGAACAGCCGGTAGAGCCGTTCGAGGCTCGCCGCCGCCGTCTGCCACGCGCCGGTGATCAGCCCCAGCCGCCGCAGGGGCTGGAAACACAGCGCCATGGCGGTGAAGAAGGACATGAACTCGCCCACCGTCCGGTCGCCCGCCGCGATGTCGCGCGCGCCCACCAGAACAACCAGAAAGAAGCCCAGCCCCGAGATCACGTCGATCATCGCCGGAACCGAGGTGCCGGTGACGGTGATCTTGATCTCGGCCTGCACGATCCGGTTGACGATGCGCCTGAAACGGCTGGTCTGGTAATCCTCCATCCCGTTCAGCTTGACGGCGGTGATGCCGTGAAACACCTCGTCCAGCCGGGTCGCGCGCGAGGCTGCGACCTCGCGCATCTGCGCGGTCTTGCGGCGGATGTAGCGTTGCGCCACGGCCACCGGCAGGATCAGCAGCGGGATGCCCACCAGCGCCACCAGCGTCCAGACCGGATCGATCAGCACCGCCACGACCAGAAGCCCGAAGAGCGCGACGACATCGCGCGAGGCGCCTGTGACGATGGTGCGCCAGACCGCCTGCACCGCCACGGTATCGCCCTGCACCCGCTCGATCAGCGCGCCGGGCGGGTTGGTCTGGAAAAAGCGCGCATCCAGCGTCAGCAGG
>SKUV01000189.1 GCA_007129775.1 Paracoccaceae bacterium
GCCGCAGGCCCCGGCCCGGGGTGGGCGTGCGGGCCGTCGCGGGCACGGCCCGGGCGGCCGTGCAGTCTGTGGCTTGCGACAGGGGGCGGTGGCGGATCGTCAGATCTCGATCTCTTCGCCCTCGGGCAGCGCCGGGCGTTGGTCCGGGGCCGCGCCCGGGTCGTCGGGGTCCTTGGGCACCCGGCGGCGGATGATGATATCGCCGTTGGGCAGGATCTCGGGCGCGTGATACAGGCTCAGATCGCCGAGCGCGCCGTCCAGATCCTCCAGAAGCGGCGCGACCTCGGCCATGAGCCCGCGCATCATCAGCCGCGCGCCCTCTTCCAACAGGCTGAACCCTTCCCCGATATCGGCGCGACCGCCACGCTCGTCCTCCTCCGCCAGCGCGGGCAGGCTGAGGCTCAGGGCCAGGCTCAGGCTCAGGCTCAGGGCCATGGCCAGGGTCAGGGGGAGTGTCAGCAGCGCCTGTCTCATTTCGCAGATATGGGCACGATCCCGCCCGGGGAAAAGGCCCCGGGTGCCGCAAATCCGGCACCCGGCGCGGTATCGCCGGCGCGGCCTGCCGTGTTCAGGCCGCGCGGCTCTCGCTGATCGTCTCCCAGGCATCGTTGATCGCCCGCAACCGGGCCTCGGCCAGACGCACGGCTTCCTGCGGCAGGCCCCGGGCGATCATCCTGTCGGGATGGGTCTCGTGCACCGCCCGCACCCATGCTGCCCGGATCTCGCGCAGGGGCATGTCGTGGGGTACGCCCAGCACATCGTAAGGGTCCTTCGGCGCATCGGGCACGAAGCGCGCCCGCAGCACCCGGAAACAGCGCCCCTCAAGCCCGAAGATGCGCGCGACCTCTTTCAGAAAGGCCTCTTCGCGCGGGTCGAACCGGCCGTCGGCCATGGCAATGTGAAACAGCCCCTCCAGCAGATCGACCAGCACCGGGTCGCCGGGGGTGAACATGCCCGCGATCTTGCGGGCATAAAGCTCGAACCCCGCCACATCCTGCCGCGCAAGGTTGAAGACGCGGGCCGCCGCCGCCTCCTCGCCCGGCGGGATGGTGAAGACCTCGCGGAAGGCGGTGACTTCGCCGCGCGTAACCTGCCCGTCGGCCTTGGCCATCTTCGCGCCCAGCGCAATGACGGCGATGGTGAAGGCAACGCTGCGTTCGGGCGGGGTGCGCAGCCGGTCGAAAACGGCCGCCAGCCCGTCGCCCATGGCGAGGGCGGCCAGCGCGTCGGAGATGCGGGTCCACAGGCTCATGCGCGCAGATTACGCGGTCTGTCGGGCGAAGTCAGGCGCATTTGCGGCGATCAACACCAATTTGCGCCTGATTCCGCCAGTGGGTGCGCGGTTGTGCCCGGCCCCTCGCGTGACGAGCCGCCCGGTGCCCTGGTCAGAACTCTGCAGCAACCCCTGAGAGCCCGTCCCCGCCCGGTCCCGGGGGCGGCGGCGCGGCTGCTGGCGCGCTGCGGGTGTTCACACCACCGAGCGACGCGCCGAAATCCACCGCTCCGTCGGTCAGGCCTATGCCCAGATCAACGGCGATGTAACCGTTGCTCCGCATATAGGCCGCGCCAATGGTCCCGCGCCACCGCTGACTCATCAGCATGCAGTCGACGCCGAGCGAGGCCGCGCCCCGGTTGCTGCGGTCGTCCGAAAAGACGCGCACGCCGATGCCGGTATCGACCGCCGCGTCCCCGCCGAAACTGAAGCTCAGGCCAAAGCCCACGGTCGGGCTGGACGACGACGAGGCCGGCGCCGGAGCCGGAGCATCCGGCAAGGCCTGTGCCGGGGCGGTCAGGCCCGCGGCCAGAACGCCGGCCAGCGCACCGGCCAGCACGAACGAAAGTGGTCTAGAAACGTTGGTTGTCATGTCACCCCTCACGGAGTTCGGTGAATTTGACGTCACAACCACAACCCTAACGTGTCCCCCCCCCGACACCGTCAACCAGGGCACACCATCTCGGCATTTTTCCGCCGGGCGGCTCCGCGCGCCTTCGTCCCGCATCGCAGCGGTGGCGGTTCGATGGTCGACGGAAGCCCGCCCGATCTGCCCGGCCCGGTCAACTCGTGCGGTCAGCCGCGGGCCGAACGGATCAGCGACAGGATGTTCTGCGCCGCTGCAGGAATGTTCGTGCCCGGCCCGAAAATCGCCCGGACCCCGGCCTTGCGCAGAAATTCGTAATCCTGCTGCGGGATCACCCCGCCGCAGATCACGAGGATCTCGCTCGCCCCGGCGGCCTCCAGCGCCTGCACGAGCTTGGGCGCCAGCGTCCGGTGCCCCGCCGCCTGGCTGGAGATGCCGATCACATGAACATCGTTGTCGATGGCATCCTGCGCGGCCTCTTCCGGTGTCTGAAAGAGCGGGCCCACATCCACGTCAAAGCCGATATCGGCAAAGGCCGTGGCGATCACCTTGGCGCCGCGGTCGTGGCCGTCCTGCCCCATCTTGACCACCAGCATCCGCGGGCGGCGCCCTTCCTGCTCGGCGAAAGCCTCGACCTCGCGCTGGATGGCGGCAAAGCCCTCGTCGCCCTCGTAGGCCGCGCCATAGACCCCGGCCAGCGTCTTCACCTCGGCCCTGTGGCGGCCGAACACCTTTTCCATCGCCATGCTGATTTCCCCCACCGTGGCCCGGGCGCGCGCGGCCTCCACCGCCGCTTCAAGAAGGTTGCCGCCCTCGGCCGCGCGGCGGCCAAGCTCTGCCAGCGCCGCCTCGCAGGCTTTGGCGTCGCGCGCGGCGCGCAGCTTCTCCAGCCGGGCGATCTGGGACGCGCGCACCGCGTCATTGTCGATGTCCAGAATATCGATCGGGTCCTCGGCATCCTTGCGATACCTGTTCACACCCACGATCACCTCTTCGCCGCGGTCGATCATCGCCTGCCGGCGGGCGGCGGTTTCCTCGATGCGCAGTTTCGGCATGCCCGAGGCGACGGCCTTTGTCATGCCGCCGAGGTCTTCGACCTCCTCGATCAGCGCCCATGCGGCCTCTGCCAGTTCGGATGTCAGCTTTTCCACGTAATAGCTGCCGGCCAGTGGATCGACGACGCGGGTGACTCCGGTTTCCTCCTGCAGCACAAGCTGGGTGTTGCGCGCGATCCGGGCGCTGAAATCGGTGGGTAGCGCAATCGCCTCGTCCAGCGCATTGGTGTGCAGCGACTGGGTGCCGCCCAGCGCCGCGCTCATCGCCTCGTAGGCGGTGCGGATCACGTTGTTGTAGGGGTCCTGTTCGGTCAGGCTCACGCCCGAGGTCTGGCAATGGGTGCGCAGCATGCTGGATTTCGGGTCCTTCGGGTCGAATTCCGCCATGATCCGCGCCCAGAGCAGCCGCGCGGCGCGCAGCTTCGCGATCTCCATGAAGAAATTCATGCCGATGGCGAAGAAGAAGCTCAGCCGCCCGGCAAAGCGGTCCACATCCATGCCGCGCGCGATGGCTGTGCGCACATATTCGCGCCCGTCGGCCAGCGTGAAGGCCAGTTCCTGCACGAGGTTCGCGCCGGCCTCCTGCATGTGATAGCCGGAGATCGAGACCGAATTGAACTTCGGCATCTGTTCGGAGGTGTATTCGATGATATCCGCGACGATCCGCATCGACGGCTCGGGCGGATAGACATAGGTGTTGCGGACCATGAACTCCTTGAGGATGTCGTTCTGGATCGTGCCCGACAGCAGCCGCCGGTCGACGCCCTGTTCCTCTCCGGTGACGATGAAGTTTGCGAGGATCGGGATCACCGCGCCGTTCATCGTCATGGAAACGCTGACCTTTTCCAGCGGAATGCCATCAAAGAGGATCTTCATGTCCTCGACCGAGTCGATGGCGACGCCGGCCTTGCCCACATCGCCCTCCACCCGCGGATGGTCGCTGTCATAGCCGCGGTGGGTGGCCAGATCGAAGGCCACCGACACCCCCTGCTGCCCGGCGGCGAGCGCCCGGCGGTAGAAGGCGTTCGATTCCTCGGCGGTGGAAAAGCCTGCATATTGCCGGATGGTCCAGGGCCGGCCGGCGTACATCGTCGCCCGCACCCCGCGGGTGAACGGAGCGATGCCCGGAACCTCGTCCATCTGCGGCAGGCCGGCCACGTCCTCGGCGGCATAGAGCGGCTTGACCGCGATACCCTCCAGCGTGTCCCATGTCAGTTCCTCCGGCGCGCGGCCCTTCAACTCGCGCCGGGCGAGTTCGCGCCAGGCCTCGATACGGTCGGTCATGTCGGTCTCCTGTCACGCTGCCGGCACCTGGGCGCGGGCAGATTTCGGGGTGGAAAGGGTGTTTTTCGGGGCAGGATCGCTATATCAAGGCAGGAAGGACCCGCCGGAAAGACACCCATGCAAAGACTTGTTTCGATTGCCCTGATTTGCGCGATGCCGGCAGCCGGCGCCATGGCGCAGGCCCCGCAAAGCGGCGGGCAGGACAGCGATTTGATTCTCGCCGCCGATGTCGTGCCCCAGCCTGACGCGGAGCCAGCGACCGGGGACGGCACGGAAGCCGAGCCTGCGGCGGAGGCGGAAGGCGCCGCGGAGGAGGAGGAAGAGGGCCTGCGCATCGTCGATGCCAGTGACATCGCGCTTGACGATCTGCTGTGGGTGTCGCGGATCGTCGCAGTGCTGGCTGACACGCCGAACGATCCCGCCTTTATCGAACAGGTGCGCCGGATCGAGGCCCGCCCCGCGGATTTCATCGAACGCGATGTGGTCGTGATCACCGACACCGACCGCAATTCGGGCAGCGAATTGCGCACGCGACTGCGCGCGCGCGGTTTCATGCTCGCCTTCATCGAAAAGGATGGCAACATCGCGCAACGCCGCCCCTCGCCACGCTCGGCGCGCGAGATAAACGCGATCATCGACCGCTCTCCCCTGCGCCGGCAGGAAATGCTGGAACAGCGGCCGAGCGGCCGGTAAGGCCGCCGCTCCGGGTCAAGGCCGCCCCGGTCCTGTTTGGCTGCCGCCCCGGACATCGCGCTATTCGAACTCCATGATCACATCGTCCACGGCAAGGCTCGCCCCGGCCTGGGCCCGGATCGCGGCGACCGTGCCCTTTCGCTCTGCGCGCAGGATGTTCTCCATCTTCATGGCCTCCACCGTGGCCAGCGGCTGGCCTTCGAAAACCTCGTCGCCCTCGGCCACATGCAGCGCGACCACCAGCCCCGGCATCGGACACAGCAGCAGACGCGATGTATCGGGCGGCAGCTTTTCCGGCATCAGGGCGGCCAGTTCGGCCTGCCGGGGGCTGCGCACCACCGCCTTGAGATCGGCGCCGCGATAGCGCAGCCGCGCGCCGCCGCGCACGAATTCCACCTTCACGATCATCGGAACCCCGCCGACATCGGCGCGCAGCAGGGTCTGGCCCGGTGTCCAGTCGGTGCGCACGTCGAGCGTGGTGCCATCCTCCAGCGTCACGCTGGTGCCCTCTGCGGTCTCGACGATCTGGACGGGAAAGCTCTGGCGGCCCAGAAACACCACCCAGTCGGGCTCCACCCGGCGGCGGTGATTGGCCATGGCGCCCGAGATTCGGGCCGCGCGCGCCTCCTTGATCATCTTCATGTGGCCGGCGACGGCGGCCAGCCGCCGCAGTGTCTCGGGCTCGGGCGTCACACCGGCGAATCCCTCGGGGTATTCCTCGGCGATGAAGGCCGTGGTGATCTCGCCCGAGACAAAGCGCGGATGGTCCATCACCGCCGACAGGAACGGCAGGTTGTGCCCGATCCCCTCCAGCTCGAACGCGTCGAGCGCGCCGCGCATCTCTTCGATCGCGGCGGCGCGGTCCGGCGCCCATGTGCAGAGCTTGGCGATCATCGGGTCGTAGAACATGCTGATCTCGCCGCCCTCGTGGACGCCGGTGTCGTTGCGCACGGCGCGCGCGGGCTCGGCCACCTCCGTCGGCGGGCGATAGCGCGTCAGCCGCCCCGTGGAGGGCAGGAAATTGCGATAGGGGTCTTCGGCGTAAAGCCGGCTTTCCATGGCCCAGCCGTTCAGCGCGATATCGTCCTGCGCGAAAGGCAGCGCCTCGCCGGCGGCCACACGGATCATCTGTTCCACAAGATCGATCCCGGTGATCAGTTCGGTGACCGGATGCTCCACCTGCAGCCGCGTGTTCATTTCGAGAAAATAGAAATTGCGGTCACCATCGACGATGAATTCCACCGTGCCCGCGCTGGTGTAGCCCACGGCTTGCGCCAGCGCGCAGGCCTGTTCGCCCATGGCCTTGCGGGTCGCTTCGTCCAGAAAGGGCGAGGGCGCTTCCTCGATCACTTTCTGATTGCGGCGCTGGATCGAGCATTCGCGTTCGTGCAGGTAAACGGTGTTGCCGTGGCTGTCGGCCAGCACCTGTATCTCGATATGACGCGGTTGCGTCACGAATTTCTCGATGAAGATGCGATCGTCGCCGAAGCTGGAGGCGGCCTCGTTCTTCGACGATTGAAATCCCTCCCGCGCCTCGGTGTCGTTCCAGGCGATGCGCATGCCCTTGCCGCCGCCGCCGGCGCTGGCCTTGATCATCACCGGATAGCCGATCTCGCGGCTGATCTTCACCGCCTCCTCGGCATCCGAGATCAGGCCCATATAGCCCGGCACCGTGGACACGCCCGCCTCGGCCGCCAGTTTCTTGGAGGTGATCTTGTCGCCCATCGCCTCGATCGCAGAGGCCGGGGGGCCGATGAAAGCCACGCCCTCGGCCGCCAGTGCCTCGGCGAACTTGCGGTTCTCGGACAGAAAGCCATACCCCGGATGCACCGCCTGCGCCCCGGTTCTGCGGATCGCGTCGAGGATGCGGTCGATCACCAGATAGGATTGGCTCGCCGGCGCGGGCCCGATGAACACCGCCTCGTCGGCCATCTGCACATGCAGGGCGCGCCGGTCGGCCTCGGAATGGACCGCGATGGTCTTGATACCCATCTTGCGGGCGGTCTTGATCACGCGGCAGGCAATTTCGCCCCGGTTCGCGATCAGGATCTTGTCGAACATCAGCTTACTCCGTGCCGGTGGCGCGCGCGGGCACGGGGCGCGCACGCAAGAATGGGCGCCGCGCGCCCGTGGCGCGGCACCCTGTCGGGATGTGCAAAGACGCAGTGCCGGGCTGCGCGCCTGGCGCGCCCCGTTCCCGCGGGAAAGGTCAGGCCGTCGGGGTCAGCGGCACTGGTGGGGATACATCTGGCAGAAGGCCACGTTGCCGGCACCGCCGATGACCGCGCCGGTGACCGGGTCACCGCCCACCGCTGCCCCGGCGATGGCGCCGGCGCCGCCGCCGATGACGGCCTGCTGGCCGATGGTGTCACCGCAGGCGCCCAGTGCGCCCAGAAGGGCGATGCCCACGAAAATGCTCTTGATCCGCATGTCTGACTGCCTCTTGAGTTATCGGCGTGCTCTGGCGCCGTCGTCGCTTTCGGACGCCATATGCTACCGCACAACCCCAGCGTGCCGCAAGCGCTTCGCGGATCAAGCCTGTCGTTCGGCGGGCAGGCGGTTCCTCGCCGATCACGGTGGCAGGACGGCGGGATCATGCCGGTTCCCCCCCGCCGGTGGCGCCGATCAGATGCGGAAAGCTGTGGCGCGCGGCGCGGGCGTCGATCCGGAGCAGGGCGTCATAGCTTTCGGGGTCGAACGGATCCTCGGCCGGCACCACCTCGGCGCCGAAAAGCCATGACAACCGCCCGGCATCGAGATTGCCGCGCACAAAGGGCTCTTCCCCGAAATGGGACCAGAGCGCGGCCATGAAAGCCTCATCCGCGCGCCGGTCGGCGGGGCGCCGGTCGGCATGGCGCTTGCGCGCGATCAACCGGGTCGCGCCGGCCTTGTTCGCGCGGCGGATGGTGAACTGGAAGTCGGTTCCGGGAAGGCGGCCGGGAAAGCCGCGGTGCTTCAGCATGGCGCACCTGGCGCCTGTTGCCGTGTCTGCGCCCGGAGGAATGCAAAATGGGGCGCAGCGCGAGAGGGCCCGCGCCGCGCCGCTATTGCAGTCGTGTCAGCGGTACTTGCCTTTGCCAGTGACCGGTTCCTGAATGATCGGCTGGGCGATCGGTTCGAACTGAACGGGCTCCGGCTGCGGTTTGAAACACGCACCCAGCACCGTGAGTGCGACAAGGGCGGCGACCGCCTTGCTGTATTTCGGCATTGCATACTCCTGCTCAAAAGGCGCGGCCCGCTGCCCGATCGCTCGGGACGGAACCCCGCTTTGCCTGTGCCGATTGCACAAATGCAATCACAGGTCAGTGTATCGCAAAGGCCGCGTTCCGGATACGTCGCGCCCAAGGGCAGGCGGGCTTGTGTCCGGCCTGCATCACTTTGGCACTTGGTTGAGCTTCGTTCTGCAAGATGTTGTGGTTGCATCAAAACTCCTCCCAGATACAGTCGCCGTTATCGGGGGTGTATGCCTCGAAGAACTGGGTTGATTCCGGGTCCTGCACGCCGAATTCCACGGGTCTGTCGGACAGTGACACAATGATCCGCACCGCGTCGGGATAAGAATTTTCCAACAAATCCAGCCCGAATTCGCGGCACAGCGCCTCCATATCCGCGACCGCATCGTCAAAGGAAAAACCGGGCTCGGCGATGGCCGGCGCGAGGAAGCGCAGGCGCAGCGAGAGGCCATCGGCCATCGCGTCGGGCAGCACCTCGATCAGGCTGACGCTCTGGCCCGAGGGCACAAAGAACGCATCCCCCGGCGCCTGTGCAAAGGCCGGCAACTGTGCAAAGGCCGGCGCGGCCCCGAGTGTCAATGCTGTCAGCATGGCCTTGCGGATCATAAAAAGCCCCTCGTGCCGGCGCGTCCCCGCTCAGAGGGGGATGTTGTCATGCTTCTTCCACGGGTTGGTCAGGCTCTTGTTGCGCAGGCTGGCGAAGGCCCGGCAGACCCGCCGTCGTGTCGAGCGCGGCTGGATCACCTCGTCGATGAAGCCGCGTTCGGCGGCGACGAAGGGATTGGCGAAGCGATCCTCGTAATCCTTGGTGCGCGCGGCGATCCTGTCGGCATCGCCCAGTTCCGACCGATACAGGATCTCTGTCGCGCCCTTGGCGCCCATCACCGCGATTTCGGCCGTGGGCCATGCATAGTTGAAATCGCCCCGCAGATGCTTGGAGGCCATCACGTCATAAGCCCCGCCATAGGCCTTGCGCGTGATCACCGTGACCTTGGGCACCGTCGCCTCGCCATAGGCAAAGAGCAGCTTCGCGCCGTGCTTGATAACGCCGCCGTATTCCTGCCCGGTGCCGGGCAGAAAGCCGGGCACGTCCACCAGTGTCAGGATCGGGATTTCGAAAGCGTCGCAGAAGCGCACGAAGCGGGCGGCCTTGCGGCTGGCATCGATATCGAGGCAGCCCGCCAGCACCATCGGCTGGTTCGCCACCACACCCACGGTGGAGCCTTCGAGCCGGATGAAGCCGGTGATGATGTTGCGGGCGAAGCCCTCCTGAATTTCGTAGAAATCGCCCTCGTCGGCCAGCTTCAGGATCAATTCCTTCATGTCGTAGGGCGTATTGGCATTGTCCGGGATCAGCGTGTCGAGGCTCGGCTCGATCCGCTCGGGGCTGTCGTAGAAGGGCCGGTGGGGCGGCTTTTCTCGGTTCGACAGCGGCAGGAAGTCCACCAGCCGGCGCACCTCCATCATCGCTTCCATGTCATCCTCGAAGGCGCCGTCGGCGACCGAGGATTTGGTGGTATGTGTGATGGCGCCGCCCAGCTCTTCGGCGGTGACGACCTCGTTGGTGACGGTCTTCACCACATCTGGGCCGGTGACGAACATGTAGGAGCTGTCGCGCACCATGAAGATGAAATCGGTCATCGCGGGCGAATAGACGGCGC
The DNA here is from genome assembly GCA_007129775.1 of Paracoccaceae bacterium. Classification (GTDB taxonomy): domain Bacteria; phylum Pseudomonadota; class Alphaproteobacteria; order Rhodobacterales; family Rhodobacteraceae; genus Rhodobaculum. The sequence continues at coordinate 9,786 of SKUV01000189.1, forward strand.
CGCCCGCGCAGGGGCCCATCACGAGGCTGATCTGAGGCACCACACCCGAGGCCATGATGTTGCGCTGAAACACCTCGGCATAGCCGGCGAGGCTCGCCACGCCTTCCTGAATGCGCGCGCCGCCGGAATCGTTGATGCCGATCACCGGGGCGCCGTTCTGCATCGCCATATCCATGATCTTGCAGATCTTCTGGGCATGGGTTTCCGACAGCGAGCCGCCGAAGACGGTGAAATCCTGACTGAA
>SKUV01000158.1 GCA_007129775.1 Paracoccaceae bacterium
CAGACCGCATTGGCGGTGATCCCGGCGCGCGCGCCCTCCTGGGCGAGGCTTTTCACGATGCCCAGATCGCCCGCCTTGGTCGCGGCATAGTTCACCTGCGCGAACTGCCCCTTCTGGCCGTTGATCGAGGAAATCACCACGACCCGGCCGAACTTGCGCTCGCGCATGCCCGGCCAGACCGGGTGGATGGTGTTGAAGACGCCGGTCAGGTTGGTGTCGATCACCTGATGCCATTGCTCGGGGGTCATGCGGTGAAAGGGCGCGTCGCGCGTTATGCCGGCATTGGCGATCACGATGTCGACGGGGCCGAGATCGGCCTCCACCTTTTCGATGCCGGCCTTGCTGGCCTCGTAATCGGCGACATTCCACTTGTAGGTGGGGATGCCGGTTTCCTCGGTGAATTTCGCGGCGGCCTCGTCATTGCCGGCGTAATTCGCCGCGACGGTATGGCCGGCCTCTTTCAGTGCCCGGGAAATGGCCGCGCCGATCCCGCGCGAGCCCCCCGTGACAAGTGCGACTCTGGGCATGTGTCCTCCCTAATCTCTTGTTGCAGAAATCTGGTTACGCGAGCAAAGGCCCGCACGCAAGATTATTGCGCGCGGGCGGCTTTGGCCTGCTTCAGCGCTCCAGACACATGGCGACGCCCATGCCGCCGCCGATGCAGAGCGTGGCGAGGCCCTTTTTCGCGTCGCGGCGCTTCATCTCGAACAGCAGGGTGTTGAGGATGCGCGCGCCGCTGGCGCCGATGGGGTGGCCGATGGCGATGGCGCCACCGTTCACATTGACGATCTCGGGGTTCCAGCCCATGTCCTTGTTGACAGCGCAGGCCTGCGCGGCGAAGGCTTCGTTCGCCTCCACCAGATCGAGATCCTCGGGCTTCCAGCCGGCCTTTTCCAGCGCCTTGCGGCTGGCGTGGATCGGACCCACGCCCATGATCGATGGGTCGAGCCCCGCCGTCGCGTAGGAGGCGATGCGCGCCAGCGGTTCCAGCCCGCGGCGGGCGGCCTCATCGGCCGACATGACCAGCACGCCGGCGGCGCCGTCGTTCAGGCCGCTGGCATTGGCGGCGGTCACGCTGCCGTCCTTCACGAAGGCCGGGCGCAGTTTCTGCATCGCCTCGATCGTGGCGCCGTGGCGGATGTATTCATCGGCCTCGACCACGGTGTCGCCCTTGCGGGTGGAGATGGTGAAGGGCACGATTTCATCGGTGAACCTGCCGGCCTTCTGCGCGGCCTCGGCCTTGTTCTGGCTGGCCACGGCGAAGGCGTCCTGCTCATCGCGGCTGATCTGCCATTTCTCGGCGACATTCTCGGCGGTCTGGCCCATGTGATAGCCGTTGAAGGCGTCCCACAACCCGTCGCGGATCATCGAATCGATGAACTTGACATCGCCCATCTTGTGGCCCGCGCGCAGATGCGCGACGTGGGGCGAGAGCGACATGTTTTCCTGCCCGCCGGCCGCGACGATGGCGGCATCGCCTAGTTGCACGTGCTGGGCGGCGATGGCCACGGCGCGCAGGCCCGATCCGCAGACTTGGTTGATGCCCCAAGCCGCGGATTCCATCGGAAGACCCGCCTTGACATGGGCCTGCCGCGCCGGGTTCTGGCCCTGCCCGGCGGCAAGCACCTGCCCGAGGATCGTTTCCGACACCTCCGCGGGGTCGACCCCCGCGCGTTCTACCAGCGCGCGCAGCACCTCCGCGCCCAGTTCATGCGCCGGGGTGTTCGCGAAACTCCCGTTGAAGCTGCCGACCGCCGTGCGCGCCGCCGAGACGATAACCACATTCGTCATGCCTGGTCCTTTCCGTTGCCAGAGCCGAAATCAGGCCGGGGCGCTGCCCCGATCCTTTCAACCCTGTCTAAGCGGACAGGCTTTGGAGTGCAATCGCATGCGGCCCGGCGGCGGGTGCGGCGGGCGTGTGTTTCAGGCTTGCTGCACAGCCCAGTCGGGCTGGGCCACCGGCAGGCCGAAATGGAAGCCTTGCAGGAAATCCGCGCCCAGTTCGGACAGCACCGCGGCCTCTGCCTCGGTCTCTACCCGCGGGGCGACGCTGAACATGTCCAGTTGCCGGGCGAGCGCGATCAGCGCGCCGGTCAGCACCTGATTGTCGGCGTCACTGTCGATGCCGCGAATGAACTGGCCGTCGATCTTGACCATGTCGAAGCTCAGATCCCGCAGATGCCGGAAAGAGGACCAGCCCGCCCCGAAATCGTCGAGCGCGAAGGTCACGCCGCGCCGCTGCACCCCTTGCATGAAGTTGCGTACGATCTCGGGCATCAGAAGCGCCGAGCGTTCCGTGATCTCGAGAATGAGCCGGCCGCCCAGCGTCGGATCGGTGTTCAGGCCGCGGCGGAGCGATTCCGTCCAGCGCGGGTAGCCGATGGAGCGCGCCGACATGTTGATCGACAGCCGCAGGCCCGGCGTCCGGCGCAGGGCGGTGATGCCCGATTGCAGGGCGATCACGTCAAGCTCTCGCCCCGTCTCCTCCGTCTCGGCGGCGTCGATGAAATCGCGCGCGGGGATGATGCGGCCGTTCGGATCGAGGATGCGCAGCATGCCTTCGTGAAAGGCGGGGCGCCCGGGATCGAGCGCATGGACCACCGGTTGAAAGGCCAGCATCACGCTGCGTTGGGCGATGGCCTTGCGCACCATCGCCAGTGCTGCCGAATCGCGCGCCGACACCGCCGCGGAAAGGGGGCTATCGAGCCCCGGCTCCACCTGCTCCGTCACGGGGGGTGCGCCCCGGGTGCCCTTTGCCATGCGCCTTCTCCTGCCGTTCGCGGGCAGGATGGCGCGGGCGGGTTAAGAAACGCTTGCGCTGGCCGGGGGGCGCGGCAGGTCGCCTCAGTCGCGGCTGTCCACCAGCGCCTGCACGATCGCCATGGCCGAGGGGCTGGCCCAGTCGGCATCGCCGGTCATCCGGGCAATTTCCTCGCCCTCGGGGGTGATCACGAGGGTGACGGGCAGCCCGAGCACCCCCATGGCCCGCGCGATGCCCTGTGTGGGATCGCGCAGGATCGGCAGGTGTTGCAACCCCGTCTCCTCGTAGAACCGCCGCACCCCGGGCAGCGGGTTGCGCCCGGTCGCTAGCGGCAGCACGGCCACTCCCTGATCGGCAAAGGCCGCCTGCAGCGCGTCGAGCGCGGGCATCTCGTGCCGGCAGGGTGCGCACCAAGTGGCCCAGAAGTTCAGGATCACCCATTGGCCTTGCCAGTCCGCCAGCGGATGCTCGCCATCCTCCGGATCGAGCATGATCGCCTCGGGCAAGGGGCGGGGGGCGTCGTGGAAATTCAGCTTGCGCATGTCGCCGTCGCGCAATTCGGCGATGGAGGCGTAATCGGCATGGGCGGGCGCGCCCAGCGCGAGCACCGCCGCCAGAATTGCGCCCGGCCACCGGGCCGTGTAGAGCATCCGGGCAACGGGGCCGGTGCCCTTGCGGGCAAGGAAAGCGATCATGACGGGCACAACCTCCAACACGATGTGGGGCGGGCGCTTCGCCGCCGGGCCCGATGCGATCATGGAGGCGATCAACGCCTCGATCGGGTTCGACAAGCGCCTCGCCGCGCAGGATATTCAGGGCTCGCGCGCCCATGCCGCGATGCTGGCGGCGCAGGGTGTCATCTCGGATAACGACGCACGGGCGATCCGTGAAGGCTTGCTCACGGTGTTGTCAGAGATCGAGGCCGGAAGTTTCGCCTTTTCCACCGCGCTCGAAGACATCCACATGAATGTGGAGGCGCGGCTGAAGGAGATCATCGGCGCGCCGGCGGGCCGGCTGCATACCGCGCGCTCGCGCAACGATCAGGTGGCGACGGATTTCCGGCTGTGGGTGCGCGACCAGATCGACGGCGCCATCGCGGGGATCGGGGCGCTGCAGCGCGCGCTGCTGGCGCAGGCCGAGGCCGGCGCGGATTGGGTGATGCCGGGTTTCACCCATCTGCAGACCGCGCAGCCGGTGACATGGGGTCATCACATGATGGCTTATGTGGAGATGCTGGGCCGCGATGCGAGCCGCTTTCGCGACGCCCGCGCGCGGATGAACGAATGCCCCCTCGGCGCGGCGGCGCTGGCGGGCACGTCCTTTCCCATCGACCGGCACATGACAGCCGAGGCGCTGGGCTTCGATGCGCCCTGCGCCAATTCGCTCGATGCGGTCAGTGACCGGGATTTCGCGCTGGAATTCCTGTCGGCAGCCACGATCTGCGCCATGCATCTGTCGCGGCTAGCCGAGGAACTGGTGATCTGGTCTTCGGCGCAGTTCCGGTTCGTCGTGCTGTCGGACCGGTTTTCCACCGGTTCGTCGATCATGCCGCAAAAGAAAAACCCCGATGCCGCGGAACTGCTGCGCGCCAAGATCGGGCGGATCATGGGGGCGATGGTGGCGCTCTTTACGGTGATGAAGGGGCTGCCGCTGGCCTATTCCAAGGACATGCAGGAAGACAAGGAACAGGTTTTCGATGCCGCCGACACGCTGCTTCTGAGCCTCGCGGCGATGGGGGGTATGGTGCGCGACATGGCCGCCGACCGCGCCGCGCTTGAGGCCGCGGCGGCGAGCGGGTTTTCCACCGCGACCGATCTGGCCGACTGGCTTGTTCGCGAGCTCGGCCTACCTTTTCGCGAGGCGCACCACGTCACCGGCGCGCTGGTGAAACTGGCGGAGACGGAGGGTCGCGACCTGCCCGACCTGACGCTGGCGCAGATGCAATCGGTTCATGACGGCATCACCGAAGCCGTCTTTGGCGTTCTGGGCGTGCATAATTCGGTGGCGAGCCGCCAGAGCTATGGCGGCACCGCCCCGGCGCAGGTGCGTGCCCAGATCGCCCGCTGGAAGGAGAAGCTGGGATGAACGCGATTCGCCTTGGCCTTGGCGCCGCGCTGCTGGCGATTTTGGCGGCCTGCGGGGTCGAGGGCCCGCCCACCGCCCCCGAGCGGAGCGGCATCAGCGTGACCGGCGAGGCATCGTTCGGCGTCGTGGGGGAGTTCTGATGTCGCCGCTGCGCTGGGTCTGGCTTGTCCTCGCCATCTGGGGCGCGGTGCATCCGATGTACTGGTTCATCACATGGTTTCTGGAGAACGAGTGGAGCCTGATGGCAATGGTCGATGCGTGGCATGCCAATGCCGCGACGTCGGGGCTGGTGTGGGATCTGACCATCGCGGCGGTGACGCTGACGGTTTTCGTGCTGGCCGAGGTCTGGGTGCGCAAGAACTGGATCGGCCTGCTGGCGATTCCCGCGACCTTCTGCATCGGGGTGTCGTGCGGGCTGCCGCTCTATCTGTTCCTGCGGGCACGGCCGGTGACCTGAGCGGCAATGCCTGCGCGGCCGATGGGTCTTGCGATGCGTAAGGCGGCAGGCTAGGCGCGGGCAGGGCGTGACTGCCGCGCCGAAAGGGGCGAACATGGATCATTTCATCTATCGCGACGGCATCCTGCACGCCGAGGGCGTGGCCCTGCCCGATATCGCGGCGACGGTGGGCACGCCGTTCTACTGCTATTCCGCCGCCACGCTCAGGCGTCATTACCAGTTGTTCACCGACGCGCTGTCGCCGTTGCCGCATCTGGTCTGTTTTGCCGTGAAATCCTGCAGCAACCTTGCCATCCTGCGGCTGCTGGGCGATCTGGGGGCGGGGATGGATGTGGTCTCGGGCGGGGAATACCTGCGCGCCCGGGCCGCCGGTGTCGCGGGCGAAAAGATCGTCTTTTCCGGAGTGGGCAAGACCCGGGCCGAGATGCGGCTGGCGCTGACCGACGGCGTGCGGCAGTTCAACGTCGAATCGGAGCCCGAATTGCGCGCGCTGTCCGAGGTTGCGACCGCGATGGGCACCACGGCCCCGATCACGCTGCGCGTGAATCCGGATGTGGATGCCGGCACCCATGACAAGATCGCCACGGGCCGCAAGGAGGACAAGTTCGGCATCCCCATCGCCCGCGCGCCCGGGATCTATGCCGAGGCCGCGCGTCTGCCCGGGCTGTCGGTGGTGGGTATCGATGTGCATATCGGCAGCCAGTTGACCGATCTCGCGCCGTTCGAGGCAGCCTATCGCAAGGTGGCCGATCTGACTCGGCAACTTCGTGCCGATGGCCACACGATCAGCCGGCTCGACCTGGGCGGCGGCCTCGGCATTCCCTACACCCGCTCCAACGAGGTGCCGCCGCTGCCCTCGGATTACGGCGCGCTGATCAAGCGCACGGTCGGCGATCTGGGCTGCGAGATCGAGATCGAGCCGGGGCGCCTGATTTCCGGCAATGCGGGCATCCTCGTGTCGTCGGTGATCTGGGTGAAAGAAGGCGAAGGGCGGAAATTTCTTATTCTTGACAGTGCGATGAACGATCTGATCCGGCCGGCGATGTATGGCGCATGGCACGATATCGTGCCGGTGGGCGAACCCGCACCCGAGGCGATTCCCGATGTCTTCGACGTGGTCGGCCCGGTCTGCGAGAGCGGCGACACCTTCGCCCGGGGCCGCCCGCTGCCGCCGCTGGCAGAGGGCGATCTCGTGGCCTTCCGGTCGGCCGGCGCCTATGGCGCGGTGATGGCTTCGGAATACAATTCGCGCCCGCTTGTGCCCGAAGTTCTGGTTCACGGCGATCACTTCGCCGTAATTCGGGCCCGTCCGACCTTTGACGAAATGCTCGCCCGCGATACCATCCCCGAGTGGCTGTAGCGCGCAACCGTCAAATTCCGCGCGTGCTGTGGCCCGGATGAGAGGCATGGACGAGCGCGAAATAACCCTCCAGACGGCGCTTGCGCGCCTGAAATGGCCGCTTCGCCTGACTTGGGCGGGGCTTCTGGCCGAGCGTGCGACCCGCGCCTTCTGGCCTGTCTGGACGCTGCTTTTCATCGCCATCGCTGCCATGGCCTTCGGATTGCACGAGGCCGCGCCGCTTGAGGCTGTCTGGATCGGCTCCGTTCTGTGGGTGCTGGCATTCGGCTGGTATCTGGTTTCCGGGCTGATGCGGTTTTCGTGGCCCTCGCGGGTCGATGCGCTGGAACGGCTGGACCAGACCTTGCCGGGGCGGCCCCTTGCCGCGCTCGCCGACCGGCAGGCGATCGGGGCGGCTGATGCGGCCTCGACGGCGGTGTGGCAGGCCCATCTGTTGCGCATGGCCGAACGGGCCGCGCAGGCGCGCCATGTGGAGCCAGACCTGCGCCTGACCCGGCGTGATCCTTATGCCCTGCGCTATGTCGCGCTGACCGCGTTTGTTCTGGCGGTCCTTTTCGGCTCGGTCGTGCGGGTTTCCGAAGTCGGCCAGATTGCCCAGGCCCCCATGCGTTTCGATGCGCAGGCCAGTGGACCGAGTTGGGAGGCGTGGATTCAGCCGCCCGCCTATACCGGCCGTCCGAGCCTTTATCTGAACGAGGTGGACCGCGCCGCCCTCGCCGTGCCCGTTGGCAGCCGGGTGACCGTGCGGCTCTATGGTGACCGCGGTGTGCTGAGCCTCGCCGAAACCGTGTCCGAAGACACCGAAGAGTTCGAAGAGGGCCAGACGAATTTCGATTTCGATATCGCCCGCTCCGGGCGGATCGCGGTGCAGGGCCCGGCCGGCCGTGGCTGGGAAATCACCGTGCAGCCCGACAATGCGCCCGAGGTCCGCCTGCAGGGCGAGATGACGCGCGAGGCCGGCGGCGCCCTGCGGCAGGCCTTTACCGCGCGCGACGATTACGGCGTGGTGTCCGGCGAAGCCGAGATCCGCCTTGATCTGGATGCGGTGGATCGGCGCCATGGCCTCGCGCTTTCGCCGGAACCGCGCGAGCCGCTGGTTCTGGACCTGCCGATGCCGATCGCGGGGGACCGTTCGGAATTCACCGAAGTGCTGATCGAGAACCTTTCGGAACACCCATGGGCGAACCTGCCGGTGACGCTGAAGCTGCGGGTGGCCGATGCGCAGGGCCAGACCGGGCGCAGCGCGGTGGAAGATATCGTTCTGCCGGGGCGCCGTTTCTTCGACCCGATGGCGGCGGCGCTGATCGAGATGCGGCGCGACCTACTTTGGACGCGCGAGGCCGGCCCGCGCGTGGCGCAGGTGCTGCGCGCCGTCAGCCACCGCCCCGAAGAGGGCTTTCGCAACGAGCGCGCCTATCTGCTGCTGCGCACCGCGCTGCGGCAACTGGAAGACGGCATCGCCAACAATCTGACCGAGACGATCCGCGACGAGGTCGCAGAGGCGCTGTGGGACATCGCGCTTCTGGTGGAAGAGGGTGATCTGGCCGATGCTCTGGAAAGGCTGCGCCGGGCGCAGGACCGGCTGGCCGAGGCGATGCGCAGCGGTGCCGATCCGTCCGAGATCGACGAGCTTATGCAGGAATTGCGCGACGCCATGCGCGACTACATGCGCCAGCTTGCCGAACAGAACGATGGCAGCGAGGAACAGTTCGCCGAAGGCGAGCGCATGGAGATCACCGGCAACCAGCTTCAGGAACTGCTCGACCGGATACAGGAGTTGATGGAAGAAGGCCGCATGGCCGAGGCGATGGAGCTGATGGAACAGCTCAACCGCATGATGGAGAACATGCAGGTCACGCGCGGCGAGGGCGGCGAAGGCAGCGACTTCGACCAGTCGATGCAGGATCTGGGCGAGACGCTGCGCGACCAGCAGGACCTGTCGGACGACACGTTCGGCGACCTTCAGCAAGGCGAAGGCGAGGGCGGTGGTCAGCAGCAGCCCGGCCAGCAGGGCAGCCCGCAACCCGGCCAGCCCGGCCAGCAGCCGGGCGAGCAGCAAGGCGAAGGTCAGGGAGATGGCGACGGGCGGCAGCCCGGGCAGGGGATGGGCGATCTGGCGGACCGCCAGCAGGCGTTGCGCGACCGGCTCGATCAACTGGGCCGCGGCGATCTGCCCGGTGACAACACCGAGGCCGGGCGCGCCGCGCGCGAGGCGCTTGACGAGGCCGGCCGGGCGATGGACGAAGCCGCCGAGGCGCTGCGCGAGGGCGACGGGGCCGGCGCGCTCGACCGTCAGGCCGAGGCCATCGAGGCAATGCGCGAGGGCATGCGCAACATGGGCGAGGCGCTGGCCGAAGAACAGGGCCGGCGCGGCGATGACGGTCAGGCCACCGCCGAAGGCGGGCCATCGAACGAGCGCGACCCGCTGGGCCGCAACACGGGTGAGCTCGGACGTATCGGGACCGATGACAACATGTTGCAGGGCGAGGATGTCTATCGCCGCGCGCGCGACATTCTGGAGGAGATCCGCCGCCGCTCCGGCGAGCAGGACCGCCCGGACGTGGAGCTTGATTACCTGCGCCGCCTGCTCGACCGTTTCTGAGCGCGGCGCGATGGCCGGCCGCAGCGACAGGGCGGGAAACGGCTTCCCGCGCCGGCAGCCGAACCGGGCCGGGAGATACGCTCGGGCTTGCCTGAACCGGGGTGGCGTGAACTGGTCGGAGTGAGAGGAACATAACCCGGTTTCTCTCAAGCTGTTGATCCAATGTAACCTATTGACCTGAAAGTATCAATTGTGGAACGAGTGTTCCGGACGACGGTTCCGGAGGGGTGCTCCGGAGCGAGTTCCCCAAGAGGCTCTCATGGTGCAAATCTCTTATCTGACGAAGCGTGGCGCGGTCTACTATGCCAGGATGGACGTCCCCGAGGATCTGGTGCCGATCCTCAAGACCCAGACTCGGAAGCAGTCTCTGAAGACGAAGGACGAGGCCGAGGCGAAGCGTCGCCTATGACCGGTCATAGGCGGCTGGCAGCGTGAGTTCGACGACCTTCGTGCCCGGCGCGCGCTGGTGGGCGCTGACCACGAGCACGCTGTCTGGGACCACTACTCTGCCGTCCTCGAACGTGACGAAGGTCAGCGGGCGAATCTGCCCAGCGATGACGAGATCGAGGCCGCACGCCAGGAGGTGTTTGCGAAGCTTGCTCGTGGCGAGATCGACAGGACAGACCCGCTCAAGGTCTTGGACTCGACTCTCGATTACATGGTGCTTCAGAAGGCCGGTGAACTCGCAGCTGACACGAGGCAGATCAAGCTGGCCG
>SKUV01000059.1 GCA_007129775.1 Paracoccaceae bacterium
CGAAGAACACGGCATCGAGGCTCGGCTGGCCATAGGCGAAATCCAGAGGGCTCGCGCCCTCCGCTGTCAGCGCCGACAGGAGCGGCAGCGCCTCCCCGGCCTCGGCCAGCGGCACCTCGATCACGCGCGGGTCGTCCGGGGCGTGGGCCTCCAGCCCCAGCCGGGCGGCGATGCGCGCGGCCTGCGCCGCGGCCGCTGCGTCCGGCATGGTCAGCCGCAGCACGCCGCTGCCGACCCGCGTCTTCAGCTCGGCCGCGGTGCCCTCGGCGATCACCCTTCCATGGTCGATCACCGCGATACGCTCGGGCAGCTGATCGGCCTCTTCCAGATACTGCGTGGTCAGCAGGACCGTGGTGCCCGACCGCGCGAGCCTGCGCACGATGGCCCAGACATCGGCCCGGGCGCGCGGGTCGAGCCCGGTGGTCGGCTCGTCCAGAAACAGCAGTTTGGGCCGGGCGATCATCGAGGCGGCGATATCCAGCCGCCGCCGCATACCGCCCGAATAGCCGCGCACCTGCCGCGTGGCCGCCGCCTCCAGATCGAAGGCCGCGAACAATTCGGCGCAGCGGGCACGGGCCTTTGCGCCCGAAAGGCCGAGAAGCCGGGCCAAGAGCATCAGGTTTTCGCGCCCGGTCAGATCCTCGTCGACCGAGGCGAATTGCCCGGTCAGCGAGATCTGCGCGCGCACCGCGCCCGGCTCGGCCAGCACATCGTGGCCCAGCACCTGCGCCCGCCCGCCCGAGGGCCGGATCAGCGTCGACAGCACCCGCACGAAGGTGGTCTTGCCCGCGCCGTTCGGCCCCAGAAGCCCGAAGACCTGCCCCCTTGGCACCCGCAGGCTGACCCCGTCGAGCGCGCGGGCGGTGCCGTATGTCTTGACCAGAGCTTCGGTCGCGATGGCGTCTTCCATGCCACATCTCCCTGCCGGCAGCGCGGGGCGCGCGTGCCGCCGAGGCCGACCGCTTAGCCGATCCGCCGCCAGCTGCAAAGCCCGCCCCGCCGGATGCGGGACGATTCCGGACGGTAGGACGATTCAGAACGCCAGCCACACCGCCGGCCCGGGCAGTGGAGGGCAGCGGGGGGCCGCGGTCAGCCGCCCGCAACGGTTGGGGTGGGCGCTTTATCCCGGCCACGTCCGGACGACCGCGCACGGCGCACCCGGCCGCGCCACAGCGGCTGGCCGGGCGGACGGGAATGGCGGCCGCTGCAGCAAAAAGGCGTCGACCTGCATCAGATGAACGCTGCCCGGCTGGCTCCCGCCACGTTCACAGGGGGGGCAGTGGCGGTTGCGTGCCGCCTATCGCTCCACCGCCGCGGCGAGTGTGGTGATCGCGGCTACGGATGTATCGCCGACAACCGCGTAATGCAGCGCGTCGCTGCTCCAATAAGCCATCTGCCCGCCGGGGGTGCTGGCCGCGCGCAGTTCGAACGTGGGCTCGGAGCCAAGACGCGGGGTGATCGAGACCGTCACACGCCCGTCTTCAGGGTTGCGATAATAGAACACCGCGACGGGCCGGCCGTCGGCCTCCACCAGACGGGCGGATTCGACCGTGTAACCCAGCCGCTCCAGCTTGGGGCTGTCGATCTTGCGCTGCATCCGCTCCGACAGCCAATCGAGCGCCCGATCCATCTCGTCGCCGCCGAATTCCGCGCGCTGGCTCGCGGCGAAAAGGTGCGAGCTATGACCGCTCAACGCCGCCTCGACATAGGCCGGGTAAAGCCCGCCATTGCCGGACCCGTCCGGCGCTACCACCCCATGCGTCCACCAGCCGGCGGAAAACAGGACCACACCGGCGGCGATCCGGCGCGCCCCGGGCCCCAAGAGCGCGGCTTTCCAGCGTCGGCGGGTCAGCTTGGCGGCCAGATCCCGCTCCAGCGCGGCGATGCGCAGACTGGCAGGCTGCTCATCCGCCGCGCGGGCGGCCTCCCGGATCAGATTGGCATGGTGGCGCCATTGGGCGACGGCATCGCGTGCCGCCGCATCGCGCGCCAGCCGCGCCTCCACCGCTTCCAGCCGCGCCGGATCAAGCGTGCCGTCGGCATAGGCGATCAGATCGGCATCGAAGGTCGCATCATCGTCTTCAGGCAGTGTCATGACCACCCTCCTTGCGTTTCAAAAGAGCAAGATTGCCACTGCTTACGCCCTGCACGATCCGGCGCAGCGCCTCGCGTCCACGGCCCAGACGCGACATGAACGTGCCCAGCGGCACATCAAGCGTGCGCGCGGCCTCGGCATAACTCATCTCGCGCAGGGCCACGAGGATGATCGGCCGGCGCTGCGCCTCGGGCAGCCGGTCGAGCGCATCCAGCACCTGCTTGAGTTCCAGTTGCGTGTGCTGGCAATCGCGCGCCACCGGGTCCGGCAGGTCGGCGCTGGCGTCGCTGCGCGTCTTGGCGCGGCGGATTTCGCTGATGTGGGTGTTGTGCAGGATGCGAAACAGCCATGGCCGCAGGTTCGTGCCCGGCTGGAATGTGTCGGCCTTGGCGATCGCTTTCATCAACGTTTCCTGCACCAGATCATCCGCTGCTGTCGGATTGCGGGTCAGTACCAGCGCATAGC
>SKUV01000335.1 GCA_007129775.1 Paracoccaceae bacterium
CGGGGCGCTGCGGCTGAGCCACGCGGGCCTGCCAAGGCGCCGTGCGCCCGCCCCGCAAGCGCCCGCCTCATAACGGCAATTCAGCCTTCCGCCGGACCCCGCGGGCCGGGCACGTTCGGGGCTGAGGCGGCTTTCCCTAATATTTGACATGAAATATTCTTCTTTTCACATCCCGGAGCGAGGTCCACATTCCGCCGACAGCGGTCCGGCGGGGTCGCGGGCGGGGCTGTTCTGTCGGCCTGACCGCGGCGCGCCGGGCCGATCCGGTTTTGGTCCGCCACGGGGACAATCGCATGAATTACGAACGAACGGATACGGTGATCGTTGGCGGAGGGCAATCGGGCATCGCGATGAGCGAGCATCTGAATGACCTCGGCATCCCCCATATCGTGCTGGAGCGCGAAAGGATCGCGGAGCGCTGGCGCTCGGAGCGCTGGGACAGCCTCGTGGCCAACGGCCCTGCGTGGCATGATCGCTTTCCGGGGATGAAGATGACCGATGTGCATCCCGATTCCTTCCCCCCGAAAGAGCGGATGGCCCGCTATCTGGAGGAATACGCCCACAAGGTCGGCGCGCCGATCCGCACCGGGGTCGAGGTGCTGCGCGTGCAAAAGCGCGAGGGCAGCACGGGCTTTATCGTGACCACCTCCAAGGGCACGATCGAGGCCGAGCGCGTGGTGGCCGCCACCGGGCCCTTCCAGAAACCCCACATGCCCGACCTCGTGCCCGAAGATACCAGGCTGATGCAGATCCATTCGTCGGCCTACAAGAACCCCGGGCAATTGCCCGACGGCGCGGTGCTTGTGGTGGGCGGCGGGGCCTCGGGCGCGCAGATCGCAGAGGAATTGCACCGCGCCGGTCGCGAGGTCTTTCTGTCCATCGGCGAGCATTACCGCCCGCCCCGGTCCTATCGCGGGCGCGATTATGTCTGGTGGCTGGGCGTTCTGGGCAAATGGGACGAGGTGACGGGCGATCCGCGCCGCAAGCATGTGGCCTTTGCCGTCAGCGGTTATGATGGCGGCAAGACGGTCGATTTCCGCCGGCTCGCCAATCAGGGCATCACGATTCTGGGCAAGACGATCGGCTATGACAGCGGCACCATCCGCATCGCCGATGATCTGGCCGAAAACCTCGCCGAGGGGGACCGGGCCTATCTGGAGATGCTGCGCGAGGCCGACGATTACGTGGCGCGCAACGGCGTCGATCTGCCCGAGGAACCCGAGGCGTGGAAGATCGAGCCCGACGCGGCTTGCATATCGGAGCCGGTCCTGTCGGTCGATCTGGCACAACAGGGGGTCACCTCGATCGTCTGGGCCACGGGGTTCCGGTTCGATTTCAGCTGGCTCGAGGTCGATGTCTTTGACGAGGAGGGGATGCCGAAGCACAAGCGCGGCATCGCGCCGGAACGGGGCATCTATTTTCTCGGATTGCCGGAATTGACCAATCGGGCGTCGTCCTTCATCTACGGCTGCTGGTATGACGCGAAATACATCGCCACCCATATCGGCTTGCAGCGTAGCTATGCCGCCTACGAGCCCGCCGACGCCTGAGCAGGGGTGCGCGCTGCGGCGCCCGTGAGGTTGCGGGGCTGAATAGGGGGCGCCGGCGCCGCGCGGCGTGTCGTGGCAGGGGGAGGATGCGATGAAACAGGTGATGTTTCTCAACGGCCCGAACGCCAACCTTTACGGGCTCGATCCGGGTGGCAGCTACGGACCCGACAGTTTCGCGCAGATCGAGGCCGGCTGCCACGCGCGGGCCAAGGCGCTGGGGGTCGCGCTGTCGTTCCGGCAGTCGAACCACGAGGGCCAGTTGATCGACTGGATCCAGCAGGCCCGTCAGGATTGCGACGGGCTCCTGATCAACGCCGCGGGGCTGACCTATACCTCGGTCGCCATTCTCGACGCGCTGCTGGCCTTCGACGGCCCGATCATCGAATGCCACATGAGCAACATCTGGCGGCGCGAGCCGTTTCGCAGCCATTCCTTCGTGTCGAAGGCGGCAACAGGGGTCGTCGCCGGGCTGGGGCTGCGCGGCTATCTGCTGGCGCTCGATGCCATGGCCGATCTCATCGCCGAGCCTGCGGCATGAGCAACGTGCCCGAAACGCTGGTCTTCTACAGCGCCTTCGATCCGTTCGACGCATGGCAGGCCGCGCTCGCGCCGCATCTGGGCGCACGCGTCCGGATGCAGGAGGCGGATGCCGTCACCGACCCGGGCTCGGTGCGTTATGCGCTGGTCTGGATGCCGCCCGAAGGGTTTTTTGCCCGGTTTCCCAATCTCGAACTGGTCATAAACCTTGGCGCCGGGGTCGACCGGCTGGTGGCGCGCGACGATCTGCCCGATGTGCCCATCACCCGCCTGTCGGATCCGGAAATGGCGAGGATGATGGCGGGCTATGTGCTGTTCGCGGTGCTGCGCCACGCCCGCGACATCCCCCATTTCGAGGCCGCGCAGGCCCGGCGCGAATGGGCCTATCGCCACCCCCGCCCGGCGGCGGAAATCACCGTCGCGGTGCTGGGGCTGGGCGAGTTGGGGGCGCTGGCGGCCACCGAAGTCGCGCGGCAGGGGTTCGACACCCACGGCTGGGCCACGCGCCCGCGCGAATTGCCGGGGGTGGTCTGCCACCACGGCGGCGACGCGGTGGACGATCTGCTGGCGCGGGCCGACATCACCGTATGCATGTTGCCGCTGACCCCGCGCACCTCCGGGTTGCTTGATGCCGGGGCCTTCGGGCGGATGAAGCCCGGCGCCGCCTTCGTCAATGCCTCGCGCGGGGAGGTGGTGGACGAGGCCGCGCTGGCGGACGCGCTGCGCGCCGGCCATCTGTCGGGCGCCACGCTCGATGTCTTCGTCAGGGAGCCGCTGGCCGCCGACAGCCCGCTGTGGTCGCTGCCGGGCGTTCTGATCACTCCGCATCTGGCTTCCGTTGCCCTTCCGCGCAGCGCCGCGCCCCAGATCGCCGCGAATATCCGGGCGATTCAACAGGGCGGCGATCTGGCCAATGTGGTCTCTCGCGTGCACGGTTACTAGGCAAACTGACGATTGCCCGATTTTCCGGCACCGCGCGCGGATGCCGGTTTTCGGAGAATTCTGCTTTAGAAACATTAACTTGTAATTCAAGATTGAAAGAGACTATGCAGTGATCAGCTTTTTTTAACTGGTTTCCTGCCCGGATGTTAGGCTGATCTGATCCCCACAGACGCTGGACCCGGGTGCGCAGGACCTCCCGAGCCGCCTGCCGCCCAGCCCATTCGAGGCCAACAAGCAACGGGGATGACCACCATGAGAAAGCTACTCCTGACCGCCACCGCCCTGAGCCTGATCGCTCCGGTCGCCAGTGCCGAAACGCTGGTTGTCAGCAGCTGGGGCGGAAGCTGGCGCGACATGATCGACGAAACCATCGCCAAACGCTTCACCGAGGAAACCGGTGTCGAGGTCGAGTTCATTACCGGCGGCACCATCGACCGGCTGAACCAGGCGCAGTTCAACCGCGACACCCCGGAAAGCGACATCACCTTCACCACGTCCCACGTGGGCTGGCTCTATACCAATGCGGGCCTGTTCGAGGAACTTGACATGTCGCGCATCCCGAACGCGGCCAACCTGGTGGAGCAGGCCAAGATCAGCCCCTCGCACATCGGCGCATGGGCCTATGTCTACACCATCGGGTATCTGGCCGACGAGATCCCCGAAGGCATCACCTTCGACAGCTGGGAAGACCTGTGGCGCCCGGAACTGGAAGGCATGATCGCCGGGCCCGATTTCGACCCGTCGCATATCATCGCCGTCTCGACCGTGCTCGAAGGGCTGGATTTCGAGGACTGGATGGGCGCGAGCGACCGCCTGATGGCGCTGCGGCCGAATTTCCGCGCCTTCTATACCAATGACGCCAATTCGCAGCAGCTTCTGAGCACGGGCGAGACCCCGGTGCAGATCATGCTGTCGATGAACGCCTATCACATCCAGTCGCAGGGGATCGACGTGCAGCTTGCGATTCCTCAGGAAGGCGCGGTTCTGGGGGTCGATACGATCGCGATCACCGCCGGGTCCGACAAGCAGGATCTGGCCTATCAGTTCATCAACATCGCGCTCGACCCCGAGGTTCAGGCCGCGATCACCGAACTGAAGAAGGGCAGCCCGGTGGTGTCGAACGCCGAGCTTTCGGAGGAAACCGCCAACCTGCCGGCGATCTTCACCACGCCCGAGCAATGGGCGAGCGAAGCGCTGATCATCCCGCACCAGCTGCGCGCCGAAAAGACGGCCGAATGGCGGCAGTGGTTTTCGGAAAACATGATCGGCGGCAACTGATCCGCCAACCCGGCGGCGGCACAGCGCCGCCGCCGGGGACTGCCCCCGCCGTGCCCTGCACGCCGGCCCCGTGCCAACGGGCTTGCGCGAACTCGCCCGTGGCGTATCCTTCCGGATCGCCGGCCCGCCACCGCCCACAGGTCCCCGATGACAAAGCGCCCCTTCCTCGGCTGGTTCGCCTCGCCCTCGATCCTGATCGCCTTCGGGATCACCGCCTCGGTGCTGGCGATCGTGCAATATAGCCTGCGCGCCCATGTCCCCGGCTCCATCGATCCGGGCGGCTTCACCCTCGCGAATTTCGCGACGCTTTGGCATGTGGCCTATGGGCTGGTCTTTCTGAACAGCCTGCTTCTGTGCATCTGGACCGCCCTTTTCGCGCTGCTGATCGGCTATCCTCTGGCCTATGCGATGGTGCGCGCACGCTCGCTGAGCCTGCGCAGCGCGATCCTGCTGATCTCGCTCACGCCGCTCTTTCTGGGCGAGATCGTGCGCACCTATTCGTGGATGATCGTTCTGGGCAACCGGGGGTTTCTGAATTCGGTGCTGCTGCAGACCGGGCTGATCGAGCGCCCCATAAACCTGATGTTCACCATGTCGGGCGTTGTCATCGCGCTGGTGCATTTCACCCTGCCCATCGTGGTGGTGATGCTGGCCGCAGCACTGTCGCATATCGACCGCAACCTGGAACGGGCGGCGACATCGCTGGGGGCGGGGCGCATCCGGGTCTTTCTGACCGTGACGCTGCCGCTGTCGATTCCCGGGGTGGTTGCGGCGACCTCCACCGCCTTTGCATGGACCTTTTCGGCCTTCGCCACGCCGCAGATGATCGGCGGCGGGCAGGTGCAGACGATCTCGACCATGGTCTATCAGGTGGGCTTCGCCTCGTTCAACTTTCCGCTCGCGGCCTCGCTGTCGCTGATGGGGTTGCTCTTTGCCGTGGCGGTGCTGGCGATCTTCAACACCGGGATGCGGCAACTTGAGCGGCACGGGGCGCATTGAGCATGTACAAGAGTTTTTCCGATCATCTGCTGGACTGGGCCGGGCGCATCCTTCTGACGCTGATCCTCGGCTTTCTGGTGCTGCCCTTCATCGTCGTCTTCATCGCGTCGTTCAACGAAAGCGCGATCCTGTCCTTCCCGCCGCAATCGTGGTCCACGCGCTGGTATGTCAACGCCTTCGAATACCGCGACTTCGGCAACGGGCTGCGCAATTCGCTGCGCGTCGCGGCGTTCGGGGCAGGCATCGCGCTGGTGGCGGGGGCGGGGTTCGCCTATGTCTTCAACCGCTATGATTTCGCCTTCAAGAACACCCTCAACGGCATCCTTCTGTCGCCGCTGATCATCCCGAATTTCACCATCGGGCTGGGGGTTCTGGTGCTGACGGCGGCGGCCTCCATGCCGCGCAATGTCTGGACGGTCGTGGCGGTGCATGTGATCATCGTGCTGCCTTTTGTGGTGCGGTCGGTCTATGTCTCGCTGCAAAATCTCGAACGCGCCTACGAACAGGCGGCCGAAAGCCTCGGCGGGCGTCCGCTTCATGTGCTGCTGACGATCACGCTGCCGCTGTTGCTGCCGGGGCTTGTCGCGGGGGCGATCTTCGCCGCGATCCTGTCCTTCAACGAATTCACCGCCTCGCTCTATGTGGTCAGCCAGCGGACCGAGACGCTGCCGGTCGCGATGTACAACTACGTGCGCGAATATGCCGACCCGACGCTGGCGGCGATGTCGGTGCTCTATGTGGCGGCGGTGGCGGCGCTGTTGCTGCTGGTGCACAAGATCTTCCGTCTCGAAAAGGTTCTCAATGTTGATTGACACCGCACAAGCCTCCGCACAGCAAACCGCCGACGCCCCGGCCGTCCGGGTCGAGGGGGTCAGCAAGTCCTTTGCCGGCAGTGTCGCGCTCGAACCGATCTCGATGCGGATCGAGCGGGGCGAGTTCCTGACGCTGCTCGGCCCCTCGGGCTGTGGCAAGACCACGCTTCTGAACCTGATCGCCGGGTTTCTGGAGGCCGATCAGGGAGAGCTTTACATCCACGACAAGCCGGTCACGCGGGTGCCGCCCTATCAGCGCGAGATCGGTATCGTGTTCCAGAATTACGCGCTGTTTCCGCATATGAGCGTGGCGCGCAACGTGGGCTACGGGCTGCGCACCCGCGGCGTGCCGAAGGCCGAGGCCGAGCGGCGCGTGCGCGAGGCGCTGGCACTGGTGAAACTCGAGGATTTCGCCGACCGCCGCCCGCGGCAATTGTCGGGCGGGCAACAGCAGCGGGTGGCGCTGGCGCGCGCGCTGGTGATCCGGCCGCGCGTGCTGTTGCTGGACGAGCCGTTTTCGGCGCTCGACCGCAACCTGCGCGCGGCGATGCAGGTGGAATTGCGCGAGATCCAGACCAGCCTCGGGCTGACAACCGTCTTCGTCACCCATGATCAGGGCGAGGCGCTCAGCATGTCGGACCGCATCGCGGTGATGTCGCGCGCGACGATCCGCCAGATCGGCACACCTTCCGAAATCTACGACCATCCGCAAAACCATTTCGTCGCCAGTTTCGTGGGCGATGCCAACATGTTCCGCGCCACGCTGCTGGAGGCCGAGGGCAGCGATGCGCGGCTGAAGCTGGGCGAGACAGAGGCGCGGATCACCAGTTTCCAGACCGATCTGCCCGCACCCGGGCCGGTCACGCTCTTCGTGCGGCCGGAGCATTGCCACCTGGCCGAGCCCGGCACGCCCGGCACCATCCCGGCCACCGTCGCGCTGTCGGTCTATCAGGGCAGCCATACCGAATTGCATGTGGATTGCCCGCTGGCCGAGGGCGGTCGGGCGATGCTGCGCGTGCCCTCGCGCACCTCGGTCGCGCCGGGCGAGCCGCTGGCGATCGGGCTGGCCGAAAGCGGCGCGGCGGTCTTCGGGGCCGAGGATTGACGGCATTCGGGCCGAAGCGCGGATGGGGGCGCGCAACATCATGAGCCAGACCATGCAGGCGATCATCGCGACCGCGCCCGGCGGGCCGGAAGTGCTGGCGCAGGTCGCGCGGCCCGTCCCGGCGCCCGGCCCGGGCGAGGTGCTGATCGCCGTCGCCGCCGCGGGCGTGAACCGGCCCGACATCATGCAGCGCACGGGCGCCCTGCCGGCGCCACCGGATGCCTCCGACATCCTCGGGCTGGAGGTCGCGGGCCGGATCACCGCCACCGGGCCCGGCGTCGATCCGGCGCTGCAGGGGCAGGCGGTGATGGCGCTGCTGAAGGCCGGCGGCTATGCCGAATACGCGCTGGCGCGCGCCGATCACTGCCTGCCCCTGCCCGAGGGGCTGGGGATGGAAGAGGCCGCGGCCCTGCCCGAGGGGCTTTTCACCATCTGGCACAACCTTTTCGACCGGGGCGGGCTGCAACCGGGCGAGCGGGTTCTGATACAGGGCGGGGCGAGCGGGATCGGAACGCTCGCGCTGCAACTGGCGCTGGCATGGGGCGCGGCGCAAGTGATCGTCACCGCCGGAGGCCCCGGGAAATGCGCGCGGCTCGCGGCCATGGGCGCCAGCGTCATCGACTATCGCGCGGCCGTCCTCGTGGCCGAGGTGGAGCATCTGACCGGCGGTAGTGGCGTCGATGTGGTGCTCGACATCCTCGGCGGCGAGATGGTCAGCCAGCATCTGGCCTGCATGGCGCCGGGCGGTCGGCATGTGGGGCTTTCGTTCATGTCGGGCATGGTCGCGCCGGTCGATCTGGGGTTGGTGATGCGCAAGGGGCTCTGGCTTACCTCCTCTACGCTGCGGCCGAAACCCGATTCCGAAAAGGCCGACATCGCCGATGCGGTGCGCGCCCGTCTGTTGCCGCTGCTGGGCCCCGGCAAGGTGCGCCCTGTCTTGTCGCAGTCCTTCCCGCTCGCCGAGGCCGCCGCCGCCCACGAATATCTCGAAAGCGGTAGCAATATCGGCAAGATCGTCCTGCGGGTGGCCGGCCCCTGAGCCCGGCCCCGCGCCCCCGCCGCCCCTGCCACCGCCAGCACGAAAGGCCCCGGACATGGCCCATTACCGCCACCGCAAGTTCAACACCCGCGAAACCTATCCCGAGCAGAATCTCGACAACGATCTGGCGCAGGCCGTGGTCGCCAAGGGCGGGCGGATCGTGTTCCTGCGCGGCCAGTGCCCGCAGGATCTGGACACCGCCGAGAACATCGCCAGTTCCGACCCGGTGGAGCAGACCCACAAGGTGATGCAGAACATCCGCCAGCTTGTGGAGGAATGCGGCGGCGAGATGACCCATGTCACCAAGCTTGTGGTCTACCTGACCGATGTGCGCCATCGCGAGGCTGTCTATCGCACCATGGGCGAATACATCCGCGGGGTCTATCCGGTCTGCACCGGGCTCGTGGTGGTCGCGCTGGCGCGCCCCGAATGGCTGGTGGAGATAGACGCGACCGCGGTGATCCCGGAATGATGCCACCGCCCGCACAGCCCGCAGCGGACAGGGCGCAGGGGCTTGGACGGGCGGGCCGCTTGCCTGTAGGATGGCGCGGGAAGCCGGCGGAGGATATGCCATGACCTTTTCCATCATCGGTCACTGCCCCGACAGCGGCATGTTCGGGATGGCGGTCTCGTCCTCCTCGCCGGCGGTCGCCGCGCGCTGCGCCCATGCGCGCGCAGGCATCGGCGTGGTGGCGAGCCAGAATGTCACCGACCCGCGGCTCGGGCCCCGCGCGCTCGACCTGATGGCGCGAGGGGCGACCGCGGCCGAGGCGGTGGCGATCCTGCGCCGCACCACGCCGCACATGGAATTCCGGCAGGTGCTTGCGCTGGGGCTCACCGGCGGGCCGGCGGCGCATTCGGGGCCGCGGGTGCTGGGCAAATGGGCCGAGGCGCAGGGCGATGGCTGCGCCGCCGGCGGCAACCTGCTGGCCGGCGAGGGCGTGCCCGCCGCCATGGTTTCGCATTTCGAGGGCGCCTCGGGCCATCTGGGCGCGCGGCTGCTGGCCGCGCTCTGCGCCGGGCGCGACGCGGGCGGCGAGGCCGGCCCGGTCCATTCCGCCGGGCTTCTGGTGGTGGATCGCGAAAGCTGGCCGCTGGTCGATCTGCGCATCGACTGGTCCGAGGATTGCCCGATCGCCCGGCTGGAGGCCGCATGGGCCGTATTCGCCCCGCAAATGGCGGATTACGTCACCCGCGCGCTCGACCCCGGGCAGGCGCCCTCTTACGGCGTGCCGGGCGATGAATGAGCGTGGCGCCCCTCCCCCAGGCGGGCGCGGGGCCGCGCCATGCCGCTGAGGTTCACCCTGCGCCAGCTGGAATACTTCATCGCCGTGGGCGAGGCCGGCAGCATCGCGCTGGCGGCCGAGCGGGTGAATGTGACGCCGCCCTCCATGTCCTCGGCTATTGCCCAGCTTGAAGGCGCCTTCGGCGTGCAGTTGCTCATCCGCCGCCACGCTCAGGGCTCGGTCCTGACCCCCACGGGCGAGCGGTTCATGGAACAGGCCCGGGCCGTGCTGGAACAGGCCGAAAAGCTCAACGATCTGGCCAATATCTACACCGGCAGCGTGCGCGGCTCGCTCCGCGTGGGCTGTCTGCGCACCTTCGTGCAATTCATCGTGCCCCAGTTGCGGCGCCGGTTCGAGGAAAAATACGAGAACGTGGACATGGAACAGGTGGTGCTCGATCAGGAACAGATTTTCGACGCGCTGGGCAG
>SKUV01000180.1 GCA_007129775.1 Paracoccaceae bacterium
AAGCAACTGGCGCCGGGGCATTTCCTGCTGGAGCTGTTCCACGGCCCGACGCTGGCCTTCAAGGATTTCGCGATGCAGCTGATCGGGCAGATGTTCCAGCTCGAACTCGGCCGCCGCGACAGCCGCGTCACCATCGTCGGCGCCACCTCGGGCGATACAGGATCGGCCGCGATCGAGGCCTTTGCCGGGCTCGACCGGGTGGATGTCTTCATCCTCTACCCCCATGGCCGGGTGTCCGAGGTGCAGCGCCGGCAGATGACGACCCCCACAGCCGCCAATGTCCATGCGCTGGCCATCGACGGCGATTTCGACACCGCACAGGCGCGGCTGAAGGACATGTTCAACGATTTCGCCTTTCGCGACGGGGTTGCGCTGGCGGGTGTGAACTCGATCAACTGGGGCCGGGTGCTGGCGCAGGTGGTCTATTACTTCGCCGCCGCCGTGGCGCTGGGGGCTCCGCATCGGGCGGTGGATTTCACCGTGCCCACGGGCAATTTCGGCGATATCTACGCCGGCCATATCGCGCGCGCCATGGGGCTGCCCGTCGGGCGGCTGGTGATCGCCACCAACCGCAACGACATCCTGCACCGGGCTCTGGAGACGGGCGCCTATCGCACCGAAGGGGTGACGCCCACGATCAGCCCCTCGATGGATATTCAGGTGTCGTCGAATTTCGAACGCGCGCTCTTCGATGCCTATGGGCGCGACGGGACGGCGGTGGCGCAGCTGATGGACGAGTTGCGCACGACCGGCGGCTTCGCCATCAGCCAGGGCGCGCTGCAATCCCTGCGCGAGGGCTTCGCATCGGGCCGGGCCGACGAGGTCGAGACCTCGGCCACGATCGCGCGCACTTTGGCTGCGACGGGCGAGCTTTTGTGCCCCCATTCCGCCGTGGGCGTGCATGTGGCCGAGGCGCATCTTGCCGCCAGTCCCGGCCCCAACCCGATGGTGACGCTGGCCACCGCCCATCCCGCCAAATTCCCCGACGCGGTGGAGGCCGCGACCGGCCAGCGCCCGGCGCTGCCCGCGCGCATGGCCGATCTGTTCGACCGGGACGAGCGGCTGACCCGCGTGCCCGACGATCTGGCCGCGCTTCAGGCCCTGATCCGCGAGCGGCGCGCGGCATGAGCACGGCCCGCCTGACCACGCTGCCCAACGGGCTGCGCATCGTGACCGAGGCGATGCCCGGCCTCGCCTCCGCCGCCGTGGGCATCTGGGTCGATGCCGGCGCCCGCCACGAACGGGCCGATCAGAACGGGATCGCCCATTTCCTCGAACATATGGCCTTCAAGGGCACGGCCCGGCGCAGTGCGCTGCGCATTGCCGAGGAGATCGAGGATGTGGGCGGCTATATCAATGCATGGACCTCGCGCGAGGCGACGGCCTATTTCGCCCGGGTGCTGGCCGAGGATGTGCCGCTGGCGGTCGATCTTTTGTCCGACATCGTGCTGCATTCGACCTTCGAGCCGCGCGAGATCGAGGTGGAGCGCGGCGTGATCCTGCAGGAGATCGGCCAGTCGCTCGACACGCCTGACGATGTGATCTTCGACTGGCTGCAGGAGGCCGCCTATCCGAACCAGCCCATCGGGCGCTCGATCCTCGGTACGTCGGACCGGGTGCGCGGCTTTGGCCGCGACGATCTGCGCGGCTTCATCGCCGGCCATTACGGGCCCGGGCAACTGATCCTGTCGGCGGCGGGCGCGGTCGATCACGACGCGCTGGTGCGCCTTGCCGAAGCGGCCTTCGGCGGCCTTGCCCCGCGCGCGGTGCCCGACCCGGCGCCTGCGCGCTTCGTTCCCGGCGAGCGGCGCGAATTGCGCGATCTGGAGCAGGTGCATCTGGCGCTGGCGCTGCCCGCGCCGGGCTATCGCGACCCGGAGTATTTCGCCGCGCAGATTTTCGCCTCGGCTCTCGGCGGGGGGATGTCGTCGCGGCTCTTTCAGAAGCTGCGCGAGGATCGGGGCCTGTGCTACACCATTTTCGCGCAGGCCGGCGCCTATGCCGATACCGGCACACTGACGATCTATGCCGGCACCGGCGCCGAGGATGTGAGCGAGCTTGCGCACCTGACGATCGACGAGATCCGCCGCGCCGCCGATGACCTGTCGCAGGCAGAACTCGCGCGCGCGCGCGCCCAGATGAAGGCGGGGCTTCTGATGGGGCTCGAAGGGCCCGCCGCGCGGGTGGAGCGTAACGCGCGGCTGCTGCAGATCTGGGGCCGGGTGCCGGCGCTGGAGGAAACCGTGGCCCGGATCGAGGCGGTGGGTCTGGCCGATCTGCGCCGCATCGGGCAGGGGCTGGCCACCGGCCCGGGCGCGGCGCTGGCGCTTTATGGCCCGATTGCCGGGGCACCCTATCTCGCCGGGCTCAACGATCGGCTTGCCGCGTGATGCTGGGCTTCCGGCGCAAACCGGTGATCCACACCGCGCGCCTGACGATGCGCCTGCCGACCCATGCCGATTTCCGCCCGTGGTCGGCCCTGCGCGCGGCTTCGGCCGAATTCCTGATCCCGTGGGAGCCCAAATGGTCCGACGATCATCTGACCCGGCGCGCCTT
>SKUV01000373.1 GCA_007129775.1 Paracoccaceae bacterium
AGGTGCTCGCGGCGCGGGCGCGGCCCTCCGCACCCGGCGGAGGGCGTGGCGCAATGGTGGAGCGCTTTCCGCCAGCCGGTGATGCACGACCTCCTGCCCGTCACGCACGACCGCGTGCCCGTCACGCACGGCCGCGTGCCCGTAATGCACGGCCGCGCGCGCGGAACGCGCGCGCCGGGCCCAACGGGATGAGCCCGCCCTGGCGGGCGAAGACGGGCGGGAGGGCCCCTTGTAGCCGGGGCGCCGTCGCGGGCTGTTACGCCGGGTCAGACGTTCTTTTTCAGCGTTTCCGTCAGATCCGTGCGTTCCCACGAAAAGCCGCCATCGGCTTCGGGGGCGCGGCCGAAATGGCCATAGGCGGCGGTGCGGCTGTAGATCGGCCTGTTCAGGTCGAGATGGGTGCGGATGCCCAGCGGCGTCAGGTCCATCGACCGTTCGATCGCCCTTTCGATCGCGGCCTCGTCCACCGTGCTCGTGCCATAGGTATCGGCATAGATCGACAGGGGAGCGGCCACGCCGATGGCATAGGCGATCTGGATCGAACAGCGACGCGCCAGCCCCGCCGCGACCACGTTCTTGGCCAGATAGCGCGCGGCATAGGCGGCCGAGCGGTCCACCTTGCTGGGATCCTTGCCCGAAAAGGCGCCGCCGCCATGCGGGGCCGCGCCGCCGTAGGTATCGACGATGATCTTGCGGCCGGTCAGGCCCGCGTCGCCATCGGGGCCGCCGATGACAAACACGCCCGTCGGGTTGACGTGCCATTGCGTGCGCTCGGTCAGCCAGCCCTCGGGCAGCACTTCGCGGATATAGGGCTCCACGATGGCGCGGATATCGTCGGAGGTCTGGGATTCATGGGCGTGCTGGGTCGAGAGCACCAGTTGCGTCACCTCCACCGGGCGCCCGCCCTCGTAACGCACCGAAAGCTGCGATTTGGCATCGGGCAGCAGCGTCGGCTCGGCCCCGGATTTGCGCGCCTCGGCCAGCCGGCGCAGGATCGCATGGGAATACTGGATCGGCGCGGGCATCAATTCGGGCGTCTCGTCCACGGCATAGCCGAACATGATGCCCTGATCGCCGGCGCCGTCTTTCGACACGCCCTGCCAGATATGGGCGGATTGTTCGTGCAGGCGGTTCTGCACCTCCATCGTCTGCCAGTGGAACTTGTCCTGCTCGTAGCCGATGTCGCGCACGCAGTCGCGGGCGATATCCTCGATCCGGTCCATCATCTGGTGCAGGCGGGTCTGGTCCGAAAGCCCGATCTCGCCGCCGATCACCACGCAATTGGTGGTGGCGAAGGTCTCGCAGCCGACACGCGCCGCGGCTTCCTCGGTCAGCATCGCATCGAGGACGGCGTCCGAAATCCGGTCGCAGACCTTGTCCGGGTGCCCCTCCGAAACGGATTCGGAGGTGAAGATGTAGTTCTGTCGGCTCATGGGGAAGTGCTCCATTGGATTTGAACCGCCACGCCAGGAAGCCGTTGTGACGGAGGGTCGACGGGCCTTACAGCCGGTCGGGCGCGGCGTCAATGGCGCCCGCGCAGACGCCCTCCGCGCAAACGCTGGCGCAGGCGGTTGCGCAGCAGCAGCACCAGCGCCACGAGCATTAGCCCCGCCAGCGGCACCTCGCCCCGGCGCGCGAAGGGCGTGGCCGGCAGCGGGCCGGGCAGGGCGACATCGGCCCAGCCCGCGGTGTTCAGCGCCAGCGCCGCCACCAGCCCGCCGCGCGCGTCGATCACCGCCGAGACACCGGTATTGGCCACCCGCACCACCGGCAGGCCGAATTCCACCGCGCGAATGCGCGCCTGCGCCAGATGCTGATAAGGCCCCGCAAGCGTGCCGAACCACGCGTCATTGGTGACCTGCAGCACCCAGTCGGGGCGGGGAGTCAGATGCAGCCAGGCCGGAAAGACCGTTTCATAGCAGATCTGTGGCGCCACGCGGCCCAGCGCGCCCAGATCCCAGATCACCGGCCCCGGCCCGGGGCTGAAACCCATCAGGCTGCGCCCCGCGATCCCGCCAAGGGGCGTGCCCATCAGCCATTCGGAAAAGGGGATGTATTCGCCGAAGGGCACCAGATGGTGCTTGTCATAGACCTGCGTGATCTCGCCCTCCGGGTCGATCAGCGCGAGGCTGTTGAAAAACCGCGGGCCCGCTGCGGGGCTGCGCTCGGAACGCTGCACGCCGAAGGCCACGGGCGCGCCCTGCGACGCGCGCGCCATCTCGGCCAGCGCAGGCCAGGCATCCTCCAGCGGCCAGGGGATCGCGGTTTCGGGCCAGATCACCAGATCGGGGCGCGCAGGCCCTGCCGCCTCACGCGGTGCCGCGGTGAAATCGAGCTGCCGGTCGAACCAGCGGGTCATGTGATCGGGGTGCCATTTCAGATGCTGCGGCACATCGGGCTGCACCAGCCGCAGGGTGGCCTCGACCGCCGGCGCGGGCAGTGCGGCAGAAAGCCGCGCCTGCCCCCAGCCCCAGACTCCGGCCAGCAGCGCCAGCGCCAGAACGCTGCCCCCGGCCAGTCGCCACGGCCTCGGC
>SKUV01000315.1 GCA_007129775.1 Paracoccaceae bacterium
GCAGACGGTGATATCCTCGGCCCCGCAGCCCCGCGCGGCGGCCAGCGCGCGCACCCGGTCGGCGGGCGCCATGTCGAGGTTGACCACCCCCTCCGGATAGCCCGGCCCGATGGCGAGCTTGTCCATATAGACATCGGGCGCATGCAGCAGGGTGTCGCGCGGGGCCATGGCGATGACCGCGAGCGCGTTGGGCATGTCCTTGGCGGTCAGCGTTGTGCCCTCCAGCGGGTCGAGCGCGATATCCACCGCCGGGCCGCGCCCGGTGCCCACCTCCTCGCCGATATAGAGCATCGGCGCCTCGTCGCGCTCGCCCTCGCCGATCACCACGCGGCCGGCGATGTCGAGCAGGTTGAGTTGCGTGCGCATCCCGTCGACGGCGGCCTGATCGGCGGCCTTCTCGTCGCCGCGCCCGATCAGCCGCGCCGCCGCGAGCGCCGCGGCTTCGGAGACCCGGGCGAGCCCGAGCGAGAGCATCCGGTCATGGAATTCGGGAGTGGCGGGCATGGGGTGTCCTTTCGGGAAATGCGCTGCCCTCGTGATAGCCGCAGCGCGCTGCGGGGCACAAGGGCGGGCTTTGACCGGCAAGGGTGGCGCGGGTGAACAAGAGGGGCAAGGATGGCTGATACCGGGGCGTGCCGCTCCATCAAGGCCCGTTCCCGGCCCGCCCGGTGAACGCCGCGCAAGCGGCCCGGGCAGCGGATGGCGTTCGGGGGTTTACGCGGCCCCACCGGGGCCACGGTCCCCCTCACCTTCGGCCAGCCGCTTTGGCTGGGCTTGGTGCGTCGTTCGAGGTATTCCGGACGGGGCCGGGATAAAGCGCTTACCCCAAGCGTTCCGGGCAGCAGACCGCGGCCATCCGTTGCCCTCTGGCCCGCCCCGCGTCGTCAATCACGCTCCAGCCACAGGGCGTCGAGCCCGCGGAAATGATAGGTGTCGCCATAGCGCGGCTGCCCGGCGAGGCGCAGGCCGGGCAGGCGCTCGAACAGGATCGGCAGCGCCACCTGCAACTCCAGCCGCGCCAGCGGGGCGCCCACGCAGAAATGCACGCCTGCGCCGAAGGCCAGATGGGTGCGCACGGGCCGTCGGGGGTCGAACCGCGCCGGCCGGTCCCATGGGCCGGGGTCGCGATTGCCCGCTGCGAGCAGGCAGCCGATCCGGTCGCCGCGGGCGAAGCGGTGGCCCATCACCTCGATATCCTCGTAGACCCAGCGGGTGAACATGTGCAGCGGCGGATCGTGGCGCAAGACCTCCTCCACCGTCGCAGCGATACTTTCGGGGGCCAGCGCCTCCGGGCCGATGCGGTTCTCCAGCAGCGCCTTCACGCCGTTGCCCAGGGTGTGCACCGTCGCCTCGTGGCCGGCGTTCAGAAGCAGGATGCAGGTCGCCACCAGTTCGTCGGGCGACAGGCGCGCGCCGTCTTCCTCGGCCGCGATCAGATGTGTGATCAGATCATCGGCGGGGCGCGCGCGCCGCTCCTCGACATAGCCCAGCAGGAAAGCGGTGAATTCCGCGCTGGCGCTTGCGGCGGCCATTTCGGTCGCATGGTCGCGCCCGGCCTGATACATCGCGACCATCGCATTCGACCAGCGCAGCAGGTCCGGCGCCATCGCCTCGGGCACGCCCAGAAGCCGCGCGATCACGATCACCGGCAGCTTTTGTGCAAAGCCCGGCAGCAGGTCGAACCGCCCCGGCGGCAGCGCGCCGATCAGACCATGCGCCAGCGCCCCGATCCCGGGGCCGAGGGCCGCGATCCGGCGCGAGGTGAAGGCGCGCAGCACCAGCCCGCGCAGCCTTGTGTGGCGCGGCGGTTCCAGTTCCAGCATCGAGTGATCCTCGATCCGCTGGAAGGGCCGCAGATGCGCAGGGCAGGGCGTGCGCGCCTCCTCGGGCGGCTCGCGGCCGCAGCGTCTGTCCTTCATGATCTGGCTGATCGCGGCGAAGGAGACGGCGCAGGGCAGGCCGTAATCCTCCCAAAAGACCAGCGGGCCGGCGGCGCGGGCCTTTTCGTAGAACGGATAGGGATTCTGCACGAAAGCGCGCGCTGTGGGCGACTGGCGCAGCCGGGGCAGGGGGCGGCACATGCTCCGCCCCCTCAGCCCGGCGGGATGGGCAGGATCGTGGTCGCCTTGATCTCTTCCATCGACAGAAGGGCGGTCACGTTATAGATGCGCACATCCGCGATCAGCGCCTGATAGAAGGCATCATAGGCCCGGGCATTGGGCACCCGGATTTTCAGGATATAGTCGATTTCGCCCGCCAGACGGTGGGCTTCGAGCACTTCGGGCCGGCTGCGCACGCTGTCCAGAAACCGGCGCTGCCATTCGGCCTCGTGTTCCGAGGTGCGGATCAGCACGAAAAAGCACGCCTCGAGCCCCAGAGCCTCGGGGTCGAGCAGCACGGTCTGGCGCCCGATCACCCCGGAAGAGTATTTCCGTTTCTTTGCGTTCTTCAACCAGTCCGAGGATAGCGACAAGCGGGACGAGCGGCCGCTGTTGGAATTGTGGGACGAGGAGACCCAACGCCAACGGCA
>SKUV01000061.1 GCA_007129775.1 Paracoccaceae bacterium
CCAGTGCGAGCGGGCACCGTCGCCGCTGTCGCGGACCACCACCCGATCCTGCCCCCCGGCCAGCCCCGCGATCTGCAGCTTCACGTCATACTGATCCGACCAGAACCACGGCTGCGGCACATAGGCCTGCCCGGCGCCGAGCATGTTGGCGGCCACGCATTCGGCCTGATCGATGGCGTTCTGCACGCTTTCGAGCCGGATTCGCACACCCTGCCACGGAAACGAGGCGCAATCCCCCGCCGCCCAGACACCCGGAGCCGATGTCCGGCCCAGCGCGTCGGTCGCAATCCCGTTGTCGAGCGCGATCCCCGCCGCCTGCGCCAGATCCGTCGCCGGGGCGATCCCGACCCCCGCGATCACGAAATCCGCCGCAATCTCGCGCCCGTCGGCCAGCACCGCACCGCGCACCCGCCCCGCGCCGTCGTCCAGAAGCCGCGCAAGCCCCGCCCCTTCGAGTATCTCCACCCCATGCCTGCGGTGCAGCGCGCGAAACCATTCCGAGGTCTCGGGCGCGGCCACGCGCTGCAGGATGCGCCCGGCGGCCTCCACCAGCGTCACGCTCAGCCCGCGCCCGGCCGCGACCGCCGCCGCCTCCAGCCCGATATAGCCGCCCCCCACGATCAGCACCCGCCGCCCCGGCTCGAATTCCGGGGCCATCGCATCGGCATCGGCCAGATCGCGCGCCAGATAGACCCCCGCCAGATCGCCCCCGATCGCCGCCGGCAGGCGCCGCGGAAACGCGCCCGTGGCCAGCGCCAGTTGATCCCACGACAGGCAGCGTCCGTCCGCAAGCGTCAGTTGTCGCGCCGCCGGGTCCAGCGCACGGACCTCCGCGCCCAGGATCAAATCGATCCCGTTGTCGGCGTAGAATTGCGCGGGCCGCAGCAGCAGACGCTCCAGCGGCATCTCGCCGGTCAGGTATTTCTTGGTCAGCGGCGGGCGCTGGTAGGGCAGCACCGCCTCGGCCCCGATCAGCGTGATCGCGCCCTTGTGGCCCAGCGCGCGCAGCTTCGCCGCCAGCGCCGCGCCGGC
Organism: Paracoccaceae bacterium; assembly: GCA_007129775.1. GTDB lineage: Bacteria > Pseudomonadota > Alphaproteobacteria > Rhodobacterales > Rhodobacteraceae > Rhodobaculum. The sequence continues at coordinate 1,033 of SKUV01000061.1, forward strand.
CTGTCCCCCGCCCACGATCACGATCGCGTCCATCTCAAGCCTCCCGCGCTTTGCCATAGCCCGCCACACCGCCACTGGCGGCCCGATTGCGCGCACCCTATATCGTCGTTCGGCTGAAACACAACGCGAGAAGGAAAGCCCGAATGACAATCGCCGAAGGAAACCGCCTGCCCGATGCCACGCTCATCGGGATCGGGGAGAACGGGCCCGAAGAGGTCGCGCTGCAGGCGCGGCTCGCCGGCCGCAAGGTCGCGATCTTCGCCGTGCCGGGGGCCTTCACCGGCACCTGCACCAACGCCCATGTCCCGAGCTTCATCCGCACCAGCGCGGATTTCGCGGCCAAGGGCGTGGACGAGATCATCTGCATCTCCGTCAACGACCCCTTCGTGATGCAGGCCTGGGGCGAGGCCACGGGCGCTGCCGGGGCCGGCATCACCATGCTGGCCGATGCCGGCGCGGGCTTTACCGAAGCGATGGGCATGGCCTTCGACGCGCCGGCGGTGGGACTTATCCGCCGCTCGCGGCGCTACGCGCTCTTGGCCGAAGATGGCGTGGTCACCGCCCTGCAGGTGGAAGAGAGCCCGGGAAGTTGCGAGCTTTCGGCGGGCGAGGCGCTTCTGGCCCGCGCCTGATCACCCGCCGGGCGCTGTGGCCGGGGTAGGACGGTTGCCGTTCTGCCCCGTCCCGCCACCGAAAGCGCCGGATCCCGCCGGTTCCCGCCGGATCCCCTTGTCGCAGGATGCGCCGCCTGACGCCGGGAGGCGCGGGCCGCAGGGCCGCGCGCGGCCGAGCGGGGGGTCGATACCCCCCGAGGCCGCCGCCCCGGGCGCGCGCCTTGCGGGCTCACCCAGCCAGCGCATCCATTTTTTCGGCAAGCTCGATGTCACGCATGCTCAGACCGCCCGCGTCATGGGTGGTCAGCGTCACTTCCACCGTCTTGTAGACATTGGACCATTCCGGATGGTGGTCGAGCTTTTCGGCCCAGAGCGCGGCCTGCGTCATCCATCCGAAGGCGCCGACGAAATTGCCGAAAACGAACCGCTTGGTGATCGCATCCCGGCCCTCCACCTCGCTCCAGCCCGCCGCCAGCAGGGGCGCCAGCGCCTCGGTCCGGGCCGCACCGGTCAGTTTTCCGCTCTTCGTCGTCTGTGCGCTCATGGCATCCTCCTTGTCTCGGTCTTTCGGAAGGGGGCGAAATCGGCCAGCAGATCCATCTCCTGCCCGATCGCGTCGCGTTCCTGCATCAGATAGCGCGCCACCGCGTCGCGAAAGCCCGGATCGGCGAACCAGTGCAGCGAATGCACCGCGCTCGGCATGTAGCCGCGCGCCAGCTTGTGCTCGCCCTGCGCCCCGGCCTCGACCCGGGTCAGCCCGTTTTCCAGCGCCCAGTCGATGGCCTGATAATAGCACAGTTCAAAATGCAGGCAGGGGTGATCCTCGATACAGCCCCAGTAGCGGCCATAAAGCGTCTCGCGCCCGATGAAGTTCA
>SKUV01000033.1 GCA_007129775.1 Paracoccaceae bacterium
CGCGCATCGCCCCCGCTCTGCGCCAGCCGGGCGAGGTGAATGATGATCTCGGCCCCGAGGGCGGCGCCCGGATACTTGGTGCTGTCCGGCTTTGTCATGGCAAAGAAGTAGTGCATCGCTATCATCTTGACAAGGGCGGCGCCGGGGCAGATAGTCGGGTCAGATAGTTTCGAAACGCTATCAACAGAGGGCAAGATGGGCGCGATCGACAGCCGGACCGGCACTTTCATCCGCAGCAGCATGGCCAACGAGATGCTCGATGCCGAGACCGAGCATCAACTGGCGCTGGCATGGCGAGACCGGCAGGACGAGGCTGCGCTGCACCGGCTGATCACCGCCTATGCCCGGCTCGCCGTGTCGATGGCGACGCGCTTTCGCCGCTATGGCCTGCCGTTCGAGGATCTGGTGCAGCAGGGCAATCTGGGGCTTATGCGGGCGGCGGAAAAGTTCGACCCGGAAAATGGCGCGCGGTTTTCGACCTATGCGCGCTGGTGGATCAAGGCGTCGATGCAGGATTATGTGATGCGCAACCTGTCGGTGGTGCGTACGGCCACGAATGCGGCGCAGAAGAAGCTGTTTTTCAACCTGCGCAAGGTGCAGGCGGCGGCGGAGCGCGCGGCCTCCGGCCGGTCCGGCACGCTCAGCCAGCGCGAACTGGCCGAGACGCTCGCCCATGAACTGGAGGTGCCGCTGGCCGAGGCCGAGACGATGCTGGCGCGGATGGCCGGGCCGGACTTGTCGCTCAACGCGCCGCAGGGCGACGAGGCCGAGGGCCGCGAATGGATCGACTCGCTGGAGGATTCGACCATGCCCACCGAAGAGGCGGTGCTGGGCCGGATAGAAGCCCGGCGCCGGCTGGGCCTTTTGACGCGGGCGCTGGAGGCGCTGCCCGACCGGGAGCGCCGGATCGTGCTGCGCCGGCATCTGGACGACGCGCCGCTGACGCTGACCGAACTGGGCGCCGAGATGGGGATTTCCAAGGAGCGCGTGCGCCAACTGGAAGAGCGCGCGCTGGCCCGGATGCGCGACAGCGTGGGCCGCGTCGCCGGCGGCTCGGGCGCGTGATCGCGGCCTTTTTCCCCGGTGCCGGGGCCGTCAGGCGCTATCCGTCGGACAGCAGAAGATGCATTTTCTCAAGATCCACCGGCCCGGATGCCCGAGTGTTCGACGGGTTTTCAAAGTCATAGCCGAAGATCTCGAAATCGCGCTTGTACATTTCCAACATCAGATGCTGTGACAGATCGTCGAAGTAATCCGCCACCGGATGCGCGCGCTTCGGACCATGCCCCTCGGATTCGTTGAACCGCGGAATCGCCCCCGGATCCACCGCATGGGGCGGGGCGGCATCGGCCAGCACCGCCGAAATGCCGGCGTTGAAATCCTCGGTGAAAAAGACATGGTGAAACCGCCCGCCGCCGGCGACGAAGGTGCCCACATGGCCGGCCACGGGCGACCAGTGAATATCGGGCGGCATCGGCCGGCGCCATGTGATCGTGTCGCGGGCGAAGAGCAGAAAGCGCCGGAACGAGCGGATCTGGTCGAACCCGCCCTCCACCTCGATCCCGTATTTCTGGATCAGGAGCGGCACAAGATTGCCGCGATAACGCCCGCCGTTGCGCTGGATGCCGCAGATCTTGTCGAAGAACGCCGACAGGATGCGGGCATAGGGGTTGCGCACGCAGGTGAAGTTGACGCTCCGGCCCTCGCGCACCGCGGCGCTGATCCGGCTCTGGCTGTCGGTGTCGCCCCATTTCACCAGCCCTTCGCTGGCGTCGTGGATATCGCCGTCGTAAAAGCGGCCGTGATCGCTGAAATGCATGATCTGGCCGATGGTGGAGCAGGCGCATTTCGGCACCACCCGATAGGCCATCGTGCCGCTTTCGGTCATCCATGTGCCGGGAAATGCCATTGTGCCTCCGCAATGCGCGTCTGATCGGTTAGAAGCAGAGTTGCGCGCCCAATTCAACCGCGATGCGGGCGCCCCGCACCGAGGGCAAAGATGGCAAGGATCGCGTTCCTTCTGCTCTGTCACCGCGATCCCGAGGGGGTCGCCCGGCAGGCACGGGCGCTGGTGGCCGCGGGCGATTGCGTGGCGATCCATATGGATGCGCGCGCGCCCCGCGCCGATTTCGAACGGCTTCAGGCCGCGCTCTACGGCACGCCGTCGATCGTCTTCGCCGCGCGCCGGGTGCGCTGTGCATGGGGCGCGTGGTCGCTGGTGCAGGCCACGCTGGAGACGCTGCAAACGGCGCGGCGCAGCTTTGCCGATGTCACGCATTTCTACATGATTTCAGGCGATTGCGCCCCGATCAAGACGGCCGAGCACGCCCATGCCTTCCTCGATCGCAGCGGCGCCGACCATATCGAGAGCGTGGATTTCCACCGCTCGGGCTGGATCCGGACGGGCCTGCGGGACGAGCGGCTGATCTATCGCCACTGGTTCAACGAGCGCAGCCACAAACGGCTGTTCTACGCCAGTCTGGAGGTGCAGAAGCGACTCGGCCTGCGCCGGTCGCCGCCGGCCGATCTGGAGATGATGATCGGCTCGCAATGGTGGTGCCTGCGCCGCGCCACGGTGGACAGGGTGCTGGAATTCATCGACGCGCGCCCCGATGTGATGCGGTTTTTCCGCACCACATGGATCCCGGACGAGACATTCTTTCAGACGCTGGTGCGCCATCTGGTGGCCGCCGACGAAATCCGGGCACGCCCGCCGACCTTTCTGATGTTTACCGATTACGGGATGCCGGTGGTGTTCTACGAGGATCATCACGATCTGCTGCTGGCGCAGGATTACCTGTTCGCGCGCAAGATCTCGCCCGATGCGGCGGGGCTGAAGGCGCGGCTGGGCGCGCTTTATGCCCGCCGGGGCGTCCGGTTCCAGGTCTCGGACGAGGGGCGGGCGGTGCATGAATTCCTGACCGGGCGCGGCCGGATCGGGCGGCGCTTTGCCCCGCGGTTCTGGGAGGTCGGCGCCTCCATCGGGCGGCGGCGGGAGCTTTTGATGCTGGTCTGCCACGACCGCCGTCTGGGGGGGGCGCTGGAGCGCGCGATCTGCGTGGCCACGGGCTTGCCGGCGCTGGGCTACGTTTTCGATGACCCGGGCGCGCCGCTGCCGGCGCTGGGCGGGATCGAGGCGAGCCTCGACAAACGCGCGCGCCACCGCCGCGCACTGATGCGGATGCTTTACGAGCACCACGGCGGCGGCCGGCTGATGATCTGCGTGGACCCGGGGAATTTCGATGTGCTGCGCGATTTCGCCACCGATGAGGCGGTAACGCGCATCCTCGCCATCGAGGCAGGCCCGGACGGGGGCGACCCGGCGCAGGTGGCGATGGACCGGGGGCTTGTGGGCCCGGACACCCCGCCCGCGGTGATGGCCGGGCTGATCGCGCCCCTGCGCGCCGCCGCGCAGGACGAGATCGAACGCCTGCGCGCGGCGGGCTTTGCCCGTATGGGCAGCCTGCGGCAGGGGCCCGGCGGGCGGCTGGAGGGCAGCGCCGCCCTTGCGGCTTTCCTGCGTCTGCCCGAGGATGCCTGCGCCGCGATTCTGGACGAGGCCGCGGCCCGGCCGGATCGCGCCGGCCAGACCTGACACAACCGCTGCGCCAAGGAGAGCCCGCATGCCCCACAGCTATGACCCGCAGAACATCTTTGCCAAAATCCTGCGCGGTGAAATCCCCTGCGACAGGGTGCTCGAAACCGAGCACAGCCTGGCCTTTCGCGACATCGCCCCGCAGGCGCCGAGCCATGTGCTGGTGATCCCCAAGGGCGCCTATGTGAGCTATGACCATTTCGCCGCCGAGGCGAGCGATGCCGAGATCGTGGATTTCACGCGCACCATCGGGCGGATCTGCGCCGCCGAGGGGCTGGATCCGGCCGCGGGCGGTGCGGGCTATCGGCTGGTGTCGAATTGCGGGGCACACGGGTTGCAGGAGGTGCCGCATCTGCATGTGCATGTGCTGGGCGGCCGGGTGCTGGGGCGGATGCTGCCCGAGGGCTAGCGCGGGCGGCCGCCGGGTGTGCGGTTGCCGAGGGCGCGGGGCGTGCAGATGCCGATCAGGCGGTGCGCAGGTCGGCCTCGCCCTCGGCGCTGTTGGCGTCGCGCTGGGCGCGGATCATGCGGGCCACGCGCCACATCGCGATACCGCGCATGAACAGGCTGACGGGCAGAAAGCCCCAGGCCGCGATCATCCAGATCAGCGTCTGCCCCCCGGTGAGCGCGCCCGGCGCCGTCAGTTCGGACAAAAACCGCACGCCGGCCGGGATCAGGAAAGGCATCAGAAAGCCGAGCGCGATGTTGAAGCGGGCATCCCGTTCCAGCCGTTCCACCACATCGCCGCCGGCGGTGGGATCGAACGTGGGCAGGTTGACCCAGACGTTGAAGGCGCCCGCGCCCGAGGGCCACGAGCCCAGCCGCATCGCCACCACGAACACCGTCAGCGACAAAAGCGCCACGATATAGCTCATCCCGGCGAGCGCGCGCACCAGCGCCACCTGCGCCAGTGGCGTGTCATCGGGCAGCATCAGCGTGATCAGCCGGACCGGGGAATAGGGAAAATCCATCGCCCGGCCCACGACCTGCCCCACCGCCTCGGCCAGCAGGGCGAAGGTGGTCGGCTCGAACTGGCCGCGCAGGATCACCGTGAGCATCAGGACCGTCAGCGCCAGCGCGCCAAAGCGGATGCGGTTGAACGGGGGCGCATAGCGGAATTCAACGAGGCTGGGGTAGGCTGCGGAATATTCCACGAAGGTCAGCACGGCGGCGATCAGCGCAAACAGCACGACGACCTGGCGCGCATCGGCCCCGACCCCCGGCAGCAGCGCCGCCGGCAGAACGACAAGAACGAGAACCAGAAGGGCACGCACCAGCGCCCCGGCCATCCGTGACATCACTGCCCTGTCACCCCTGCTCTGGCGCGCCGGGCATCCCCCGCCTGCACCGTCCCGATTGCGCCTGTTGTTGTTTTTCGGCGCGCTGCCTCAACTTTTTCTCAATTCTGCCCACTTTCACTACACCTCGCAACACCCTGTCCGACAACGCATAAATCGGAGCGTTGATTATTCGGTTAACTGTCGCCCGATTGCATCAATCTGGATGCAAAAAGGGGCAGCCCGAGCCGGGCTGCCCCATATCTTGTATCCCGCACGGTTGTGGCACCAAGGCGAACGGAGGTTCCGGCGGCTCAGACCCAGGGCCGGGCGGCGGCGGCCTTGGCCTCGAACGCGTCGATATGGGCGGTCTTTTCCATCGACAGGCCGATATCGTCGAGCCCGTTCAGAAGGCAGTGTTTCTGGAACGGGTCGATCTCGAAGCCGATCACGCTGCCGTCCGACAGCGTGACGGTCTGCGCCTCCAGATCGATGCCGACTCGCGCGTTTTCACCGCGCTTGGCGTCTTCCATCACCCGGTCCACCTGATCCTGCGGCAGGGCGATGGGCAGGATGCCGTTCTTGAAACAGTTGTTGTAGAAGATATCGGCGAAGCTGGGCGCGATGACGCAGCGGATGCCGAAATCCAGCAGCGCCCAGGGCGCGTGCTCGCGCGACGATCCGCAGCCGAAATTATCCCCCGCGACAAGGATCTGCGCGCTGCGATAGGCCGGCTGGTTGAGCACGAAGTCCGGGATTTCCGCGCCTTCCGGCGTATAGCGCATCTCGTCGAAAAGCGCGACGCCGAGCCCGGTGCGCTTGATCGTCTTGAGGTATTGTTTCGGGATGATCATGTCGGTGTCGACATTGACCAGCGGCAGGGGCGCCGCGACGCCGGTGAGGGTGGTGAACTTGTCCATTTTTTCGATCCTTCCTCAGGCCATCTCACCGGTAAACTCACGCACATCCGTCAGCCGTCCGGTGATCGCGGCGGCGGCGGCCATGGCGGGGCTCATGAGATGGGTGCGCCCGCCGCGGCCCTGACGGCCCTCGAAATTGCGGTTCGAGGTGGCGGCGCAGCGTTCGCCCGGCGCAAGCTGGTCGGGGTTCATGCCCAGACACATCGAACAGCCCGCAAGCCGCCATTCGAAGCCTGCGTCGATGAAGACCTGCGACAGACCCTCTTGCTCGGCCTGCGCGCGCACGAGGCCGGAGCCGGGCACCACCATGCCGCGCACCCCCGGGGCGAGCTTGTGGCCCCTCAGCACCTCGGCGGCGGCGCGCAGATCCTCGATCCGGCCGTTGGTGCAGGATCCGATGAAGACCGCATCAACCTTGATGTCGGTCAGCTTCGTGCCCGGCGTCAGGCCCATGTAGTCGAGCGAGCGGCGCGCGGCCTCCACCTTGCCGCCCGAAAAGCTCTCGGGGGCGGGCACCTCGCCGGTGATCGGCAGCACATCCTCGGGCGATGTGCCCCATGTGACCACGGGCGCGATATCCTCGGCGGCGATGGTTATGACCTTGTCGAAATGCGCGCCCTCGTCGGTATGGAGCGTCTTCCACCACGCCAGCGCGGCCTCCCATGCCGCGCCTTTCGGCGCATGGGGGCGGCCCCGGCAATAGGCGAAGGTCTTTTCATCGGGCGCGATAAGGCCGGCGCGGGCGCCGCCCTCGATGGCCATGTTGCAGACCGTCATCCGCCCTTCCATCGACAGATCGCGGATCGCCTCGCCGCAATATTCGATGACATGGCCGGTGCCGCCGGCGGTGCCGGTGCGGCCGATCACGGCAAGGGTGATGTCCTTGGCGGTGACGCCCGGGCGCAGTTTGCCGGTGATCTCCACCTTCATGTTCTTCGATTTCTTCTGGATCAGCGTCTGGGTGGCCAGAACATGCTCCACCTCCGAGGTGCCGATGCCGTGGGCCAGTGCGCCGAAGGCGCCGTGGGTGGCGGTGTGGCTGTCGCCGCAGACCACCGTCATGCCCGGCAGGGTCCAGCCCTGTTCGGGGCCGACGATATGCACGATGCCCTGCCGCACGTCATCGACCGGGTAGTAATGCAGCCCGAAATCGCGGGCGTTGCGGTCCAGCGCCTCCACCTGGATGCGCGATTCCTCGTTGTCGATGTGCTTTTCACGGCCCTCGGTGGTGGGCACGTTGTGATCGGGCACGGCGATGGTCTTTTCCGGCGCGCGGACCTTGCGCCCGGCCATGCGCAACCCCTCAAAGGCCTGCGGGCTGGTGACCTCGTGCACGAGGTGGCGGTCGATATAGAGCAGGCAGGTGCCGTCCTCGGCTTCGTGCACGAGGTGGGCATCCCAGATCTTGTCATAGAGCGTTTTCGGCTTGGTCATGGCGGTCTCGCTTGAATATTCGGTGCAGATCGGGCGGCGGAGGGCGTCGGCGACGGGTGGTCGGGCTGGCACTCTGGCCGCATCGGGGTCTGGCCGCGCCATCTTTGACAGATGGTGCAGCCGCAGGGCGCGGCGCGGCCCGCCAGCGACGGGCCGCGGACGCCGGGTCAGCCAAGCGCCACGGCGCGCTGGGCACAGCCGAGGCCGTGAAAGCGCCAAGGCAGGCGCGCGCGGTCATCCATGTCGAAATACCGGATCATGGCCGCGTGATACGCCGATATCGCGCGTCAGGCAAGACGGCAGCGCGTGGCACGGCCTGCGGCGGCGCAACCGGCGCGAGCGGGCCGCAGCCGGGTGGAACCGGCGGAAAGCCGCCGGTCGGGGGGACGATTTCGGCAAGGAAACGGCGTGCAGGCCGGGTGGCGTGGCGCCTGCGCCGCGCCGCCGCCGTTGAGATTATCGCCCCCCGGTGCTAGGTTGCATATCATCGGGGCCGCGACTGGCCCCACGACTGACCCATGGCGAAAACCCGGAGGACGATGTTCTGTCATACATGCAGCAGGCGGCCGGCGATCCGGCCGCGGATGGCGCGGCGATGACCGCGCAGGCCCATCCCGCAGCGGGGCCGGATGCAGCGGCGGAGACGGCGAAGCAGGCTGAAGGCGGCGCATCGCTGCTGGAGCTGATCCTGTCTTCGCTGGAGGACGACAAGGCCGAAGAGATCGTGACGATCGACCTGCACGGCCGCACGACCATCGCCGACCAGATGGTGATCTGCTCTGGCCGGTCGAGCAGGCAGGTCAGCGCGATCGCCGAAAAGCTGATCGACCGGATCAAGCAGAGTTTTGGCTTCACCCCCCGCAGCGAGGGGCGCGACTCGGGCGATTGGGTGCTGATCGACGCCGGCGACGTGGTGGTGCATGTCTTCCGCCCCGAGGTGCGCGAGTTCTACCAGCTCGAAAAGATGTGGCAGGCCGCCAGCGGCGGCCCGGCACCCGGCGCGGGCTGACGCCATGCGGCTGCGGCTGTGCGCGGTCGGGCGGCTGCGCAGCGGGCCGGAGGCCGATCTTGTCGCCGATTATCTGAACCGGCTCGGGCGGACGGGCCGGCCGCTGGGCCTCGGCCCGGCCAGTGTCACCGAAATCGAGGATCGCAAGGGCGGCGGCATGGAGGCCGAGGCCGCGCTGCTGGCGCGCGCCGTGCCGGCCGGTGCGCGGCTTTGCGTGCTTGACGAACGCGGCCGGCAGTTCACCTCGCCCGAGTTCGCGGCGCAGCTTGCGCGCTGGCGGGATACCGGCACGTCGGAGGCGGCCTTTGTCATCGGCGGGGCCGACGGCATCGCGCCCGACTTGCGCGCCCGGGCCGATCTGGTGCTGTCCTTCGGCAGCATGGTCTGGCCGCATATGCTGGTGCGGGTGATGCTGGCCGAACAGCTGTACCGGGCGGCGGCGATCCTTGCCGGCACGCCCTATCATCGCGCCTGAAGCTGCCCGCATTCCGGTCGGAAATGCGTGCCGGATTGTCGGTTGCGCGATGTGCCGGCCGGACCCTGTCCCGCATGATCGTCCCGCCATCGTGCTCAGCGCGGCGTCACAAGGTTTGAACATGCCCGTTTTCCGTGCAATACCAACAGGTGTGGCGTGCGACCACGGTGCCGGGCCAAGCCCGGCGTGTGGGTCGGCAATGCGGGGAAAAGGGGGGCAAAGGCTCTGAAATGGCGTGGCCGGCACGACTGCGCCGGGCCATTTCGACGGATTGCTGTTTCTGAACCCTGTTGTGCAGTGGCGCCGGGCGCCCGCAAGGGGCAAGCGCCGGCCGCGCCCGTCATCGCGGGCTCGAACGGGCCGCGCGAAAAGAGTGAACAGGAGGGACAGTCCGCATGAGTGACACGAGAACCGGCGCATCCGGTCCGGATGACGCAAGCGCGCAAACCGGGTCATTGTCGGCACAGACCGACGATCCGGAGATCACGCCCGATGAGGACACCGGTATCGAACCGATCCCGGAGCCCGAGGGCCCGACCGAGGTGATCGAGACCGAATACGAGATCGGTCAGGACAACATCAACAAAAGCTGGACGCTGACCTTCGACATCCATCAGGTCGTGTTCACATGGTCGGCCTTCGCGATCATGGCCTTCATCATCATCACACTGGCGCTGCAGGCCGAGATCGAGCCTTTCTTTACCGGGATGCGCAACTGGCTGACCGGCAATCTTGACTGGTTCTTCCTGCTCGCAGGCAACATCTTCGTGCTGGTCTGCCTCGTTCTGATCGTCTCGCCGCTGGGCAAGATCCGGCTGGGCGGGCCCGAGGCGACGCCCGATTACGGCTATGTCGGCTGGTTCTCGATGCTCTTTGCGGCCGGCATGGGCATCGGGCTGATGTTTTACGGCGTGTCTGAGCCGCTGAGCCACTATTCCACCGCCTACGGCGGGATCAGCGTGGGCGATGACGGCGTGCGCACCGACTGGGCGCCGCTGGGCGGCGCCGAGGGCAACGTGGCTGAGGCGCAACGGTTGGGCATGGCCGCCACGATCTTTCACTGGGGGCTGCACCCCTGGGCGATCTATGCGGTGGTGGCGCTGGCGCTGGCGCTGTTTTCCTACAACAAGGGCCTGCC
>SKUV01000168.1 GCA_007129775.1 Paracoccaceae bacterium
CAGATCAAGATACCCCAGCGCACAGCCCAGCGCGACCTGACCGATGTCGAGCGGGCCGGCCAGATGCGACAGCCAGCGCCCCTCCAGCGCGTCGAGCGTGCGGGCGATCTTGGCCCATTGCGCCTCGACCCATGGCGGATAGATCATCTCTTCCGGCCGGATGCGGGCCTCATAGACGATCAGGACCCCGGCCTCCATGATCCCGTCGGCGGTGGCCTCCAGCGTCAGCGATTCCCACAGCCGGGGCGGCGCGGGATAAAGCCGGCCCTCGCCGCGGTCGTCGAGAAAGCGGCAAATGACCCGGCTGTCATAAAGCGTGCCGCCGCCCGGACGCTCCAGCGCGGGGATCTTGCCCAGCGGGTTCTGCGCCAGCGGCATCGTGCCCGGTTCTGTCACCGTGCCGTTGACGGGCACAAGCTCCACCGCGTCGTCCTGCCCGGTTTCCAGCAGGACCACCCGCACCTTGCGCACGAAGGGCGACGCCGGGCTGAAGAAAAGCCGCAAGCCTCAGACCCTCCGAAACCGCAGCCGGCCGAGCGCGACCGCCTCGACCTCGAACCCCGGGCCATCGATGCCCAGCCGGACGATCCGGCGAAAGCGGCCGGCGGCGTTGAATTGCTCTCGGTCCGCGGCGCGATGGGCGGTCAGGCCCTCGGGCACATCGTCAAGCGCATCCTCGGCGCGCTGGTCGGTGCGCCCGCGTTCGATCCGGCGCGACAGGGCGTAGCCGGCCAGCGCCACCGCGCCATAGCGCAGCGCCAGTCCGGCGATCGGGGCAATCGGCAAGGCCATGGCGGGGTCTCCGTCCGCAATGAGGGCGAGGGCTCGCGCAAGAGGGTAGCCCGAGCCAGCGGGCCTGTCCATCGCCGAACGCACCGCACGATCTGCCGGGCGGTTTTCGGCCCGGCGCGCCGCCTTTCCGCCCCGCCTTTCCGCCCCGCCTTTCCGCCCCGCCCGCCACCCCGCCCGCCGCCTTGCCCGCCGCCTTGCCGGGGCTCAGACGGATGCGATCGACAGCGCCACCGGCTCGCCCACCAGCACGCCGGTCAGGGCGAACCGGTCGATTGCATGTTCGATGCTGTCCTGCGTGGTGGAGTGGGTCACGATCAGCACGGGGGCGAAGCTGTCGGGATGGTCATACTGGCGCATCCGGTCGATGGAGACGCCGGCCTCCCCCAGCGCGGCGGCGACCTTGGCCAGGGCGCCGGGCTTGTCGATCAGCGTCATGCGCAGATACCAAGGCGTCGGGGCCGCGGCGCGGGCCGGGGGCGCGGCCTGCAGGCTGGCTGCGGGTTGCCCGAAGGTCGGCAGCCGCGTGCCGCGCGCGATGTCGAGCACATCCGACATCACTGCGCTGGCTGTCGGCCCCTCGCCCGCGCCGGCCCCGCGCAGCACGATCCGGCCTGCCGCATCGCCCTCCAGCATCACCATGTTGGTGGCCCCGGGCAATTGCGCCAGCGGGCTGTCGACGGGCACGAGGCAGGGCGCCATGCGTTGCTCCAGCCCGCGGCCGGTCATCTGGGCGATGCCCACCAGCTTGATGCGAAAGCCCATGTCGGCGGCATGGCGGATATCGTCGATCGTCACCCGCTCGATGCCCTGCAATTCCACCGAGGCGAAATCGACCCGTGTGCCGAAGGCGCAGGCGGCCAGCAGCGCAAGCTTGTGGCCGGCGTCGATCCCGCCCACATCCAGCGTCGGATCGGCTTCGAGATAGCCCAGTTGCTCGGCCTCGGAAAAGACCGTCTCATACGGCAGGCCCGCGCTTTCCATCCGGGTCAGGATATAGTTGCAGGTGCCGTTCATCACCCCCACGACCCGGCGCACCGCATTGCCGGCCAGCGCCTCGGTCAGCGCCTTGATCACCGGGATACCACCGGCAACCGCGGCCTCGAAGCGCAGCACGGCGCCGCGCGCCTCGGCCAGTTCCGCCAGCGCCTGCCCGTGATGGGCCAGCAGCGCCTTGTTGGCGGTCACGACATCCTTGCCCGCCTCCAATGCCGCCTCTACCGCGGCCTTGGCGGGGCCATCCTCGCCGCCGACCAGTTCCACGAACACATCGACATCGGCGCGCCGTGCCAGCGCGACCGGGTCATCCTCCCACCGGTAGGCGGAAATATCGGCGCTGCGGTTGCGGGCGCGGCTGCGCGCGCTGACGGCTGAAATCTCGATCCGGCGGCCTGTGCGCAGCGCCATCAGGTCGGCATGGGCCTGCACGATCTTGACAAGGCCGATTCCCACGGTGCCGAGCCCGGCAATCCCGAGGCGCAGGGGGGCGGCGGTGGCGGCAGCTTCGGCGACAGCGCGGGCGGGGGCGTCGGGTGCGGCGTCGGGTGCGGCGTCGGGCATGGGCCTCTCCGATGGCGAGCGAACGGGGCAGGGCGCCTGCAGGGCGCAGGGCGGGGCCCTGTTAGCCTGTCGCGGCGGCGCGTGCAACGTCGTGCGGCTCAGCCCCCTGGCGGGGCGTTGCGCAGGGCGGCGCCACGGGCACGCAGGGCCGCCGCG
>SKUV01000064.1 GCA_007129775.1 Paracoccaceae bacterium
ACCGACGGGGTTTTTTCCATGGACGGCGATATAGCGCCTCTGCCGGAGATCGCAGAGCTGGCGGAGCGCTACGACGCGCTGGTTATGGTGGACGACTGTCACGCCACCGGTTACCTTGGTGCCGGCGGGAGGGGCACGGCGGAGTACTTCGGTCTGCAGGGCCGGATCGATATCGTTACTACCACATTCGGCAAGGCCCTGGGTGGTGCCTCGGGGGGGTGCGTGAGCGGACGCGCGGAGATCGTGGCGATGCTGCGCCAGCGATCGCGGCCCTATCTCTTTTCCAATACCCTGGCGCCGGCTATAGCCGGTGGTACTCTGCGGGCGCTTGAAATCGTGACGGAAGATCCCGACCGCTGCCGGCGGCCGGTTGCGCTCGCCCGGCGGCTGCGATCGGCTCTGATCGAGGCGGGGATGGACGTTCTTCCCGGGGAGACGGCGATCGTGCCGGTTATGCTCTACGACGAGCCCACCGCACTCAGGATGGCGGACGCCCTGCTCGAGAAGGGTATCTACGTGATCGGATTTGCCTACCCGGTGGTTCCCCGCGGGCGCGCCCGGATAAGGGTGCAGCTTTCGGCGGCACACACCGAAGAGCAGGTGGATCGGGCGGCGCAGCTGTTCATCGAAACGGCTCGGGAGATGGGAGTCAATTGATCCCCGCTTACGAGCTGCTCGCGCGGGTATACGATGGGGGATGGTTCTCCTACAGCGAGTACGTGGCCGGCCTGGTCGCGGAGATCGAAGAGGAATCCCGGCGTACCTTTCGCAGCGTCTGTGACGCCGCCTGCGGGACGGGTCTGCTCCTCTACTGGCTTCGCCAGAACGGCTCCGAGGCGAAACTGGCGGGCTTCGATCTCTCTCCGGAGATGCTGGAAAGAGCGCGGAGGCGATTGCCCGGTGCGCGTTTGCGCGTGGGCGATCTGCGGGAGTTTCCCCTGCAGGGTCCCTTCGATCTGGTGACGTGCGTCTACGATTCCCTGAACTACCTCCTCGACCCCCGGGACGCGGAGCGTTTTTTCCGGGCCGCCCGCGGCAGAATGCACGGTGACGGTCTGCTTCTGGTCGATTTCAACACCGGCACGATGTACCGGGATCGCAATGGACTGGTGCAGCCGCACCTCATCGGAGGGGTAGGCTTCCGGGAGGAGATCGCCGTGGACTCGGGGCCCCCGCCGATTGTGACAACCACCTTCTCGTTTCCGGAAGGGCAGGAGGTGCATATGCAGCGAATCTACGAAGTTGACGAAGTTGAGAATCTTCTCCGGGAGTCGGGTTTTCAGATCCTGGACACGCTGGACGTGATGGACGCCGACGACGATACACCCAGCGGGAAGGTCATCTGTACCGCGGTCGTGGCGTGAACACCGGGGGCGGGCCATCTCGGAGCGTTGAAGTCCGGGATGCCGGGCACTACTCCAGAGCGATCCCGGGCGGTCTCTCGCGGTGGATATCAGCCGTGAGGGTGAAGGGCCCGTTTCGAGGTATCATGGCTCCTCCCGTGACAGTGTAGATCAGGGGTACGACGGCGGGGCGCAGGGAATCCGCCAGGTAATCCACCGTGATGCGTACATCGAGCGCATACAGGCCGGCGTCCGCAGCCAGGGATACCGTACCCTGTGCTCCGGCGCGGAGATCGGGGCCCTCGAAGTCGGTTCCCGCGATATCGAAGACCAGGCGGGAGCGCTGATCGGTCGCGTCCGGAACCTGTTGCCTGCTCGCCTCCACACGCAGTGTTGTAAAACGAAGTTCCTCCACGGGGAGGATCTCCCCCAGGCCCTCCCGCCGCTGATCGATCTCATGACGCAGCCCGGGACCCGGAAGGATCCCGCCGTCATGCAGACTCGCGCGGATGCGGAGGGCGCGGACGCGGAGGGGCACGATCTCACCGTCGCTGTAGCCGGTACCACCGCTGCTGCGGTCGGTTTCCACACGGGAGGGACCGCCGGGGAAAACGGGGACGATCTCTTCAAGGCTTATCGTATCATCAAGATCCATCGTCACCTCGAAATCATGTATCCGCACCACCCCGAGTTCTTCCGGGAGAACGATCGTGAAACCCTCGGATCGGCCCGTGAAGACGACCGTCGGATCGGGATTCTGCCGGAAGACAATCTCCAGCTCCGGGATGTAGATCGGCTCCGGCGTTGCTCGCGTGGTGACGATGGAGTAATCCAGCGCCAGGTGAATGCGGGAGAAGCCCGGCGACTCCGGTGCACGCATGACCCGGGCGGCCTCGCGGGGACTCACCGAGACCCGCAGGGTGGAGGACTTGATCGCGACCGCCCCGTCGGGAGTCTCCCATTCGAAAGGTTCCACCGTAACAACTCCTTGAAACGGTGCGGCCGTTACCTCACCGCGGAGATTCGGTCCGTGCAGTGCCAGGGAGATCTCACGTTCCAGACGATTGGCCATCACGAAACGAGCGACCACCGCCGCAGCGAACACCGTGAAGAGGATGCTGAGGGTCAAAAGGAGTACGTTTCTCATGGCCTCTCCGTC
>SKUV01000308.1 GCA_007129775.1 Paracoccaceae bacterium
GATCTCGGCCTCCGGCGCCGCAGCGGCGATCGCGCCGCCGCGCAGCCGCTGCATCCGCGCGGGCCAGCGCGCGCGGCTCACCGCCGCCTCGCAGACCGCATCGCCCAACTCCCGGTCAAGGCGCAGGCCGCGCAGCACCGCCAGCACCCCGCCGGCATTGGCAATCTGGTGCGGCCCGGCCAGATTGGGCAGCGGCAGGTCGAGCAGGCCGTGCTCGTCCTGATAGATCAGCCGCCCGCGCTCTTCCCACGCGTGCCAGTGCTGACCATGGGCCAGCAGCGGCGCCCCCAGCCGCGCGGCCTGTGCCTCGATCACCTCCAGCGCCGCCTCCGGCTGCGGGCCGACGACGCAGGGCACACCACGGCGCAGGATGCCGGCCTTTTCAAAGGCGATCTCTGCCAGGCTCTCACCCAGGTATTGCTGATGGTCGAAAGACACCGGGGTGATCACGGTCATGGCCGGGCGCTCGACGACATTGGTCGCATCCAGCCGCCCGCCCAGCCCCACCTCCAGCAACAGCCAGTCCGCAGGCACCCGGGCAAAGGCGAGGATCGCCGCGACCGTCGTGATCTCGAAATAGGTGATCGGCGCGCCCCCGTTCGCCGCCTCGCATTCATCCAGCAGCGCCACGAGGTCGGGCTCGGCGATAGGCGCGCCGCCCAGATAGATGCGCTCGTGAAAGCGCACCAGATGGGGCGAGCTATAGGCATGGACACGCGCGCCGCCCGCCTCCAGCCCCGCACGCAGCATCGCCAGGGTGGAGCCCTTGCCGTTCGTCCCGGCGATATGGATCACCGGCGGCAGGCTGCGCTCCGGATGGCCCAGCGCCGCCAGCAGCCTCCAGACCCGGTCGAGCGTCAGGTCGATGATCTTGGGATGCAGCGCCATCATCCGCTCGAGGATGACGTCGGAAGAGTTCGGAATCACGCCTTGGACTCTCCGGCTTCGGAGGATGCGGGCGCGGCCTTTCCGGCCCCGCCATCGGCACCTCGCCCCGCCGGCGCCGCGCCGCCGGCCTGATCGACCGGAGCAACCGCCCCAGCCACGGCTGCCGCCTGCGCGGCAGGCTCCGGCTGCGGCGGAGGCAGATCGCCCCGCACCGCCGGCGGCTGTTTCAACAGCATCCGAAGGATGGTGATCAGTTCCTCACGCATGGCCGCGCGCGGCGTCACCCGGTCCAGCATCCCGTGATCCAGCAGGTATTCGGCGCGCTGGAACCCCTCCGGCAGGGTCTCGCGGATGGTCTGTTCGATCACCCGCGGGCCGGCAAAACAGATCAGCGCAGTGGGCTCTGCGATCTGCACATCGCCCAGCATCGCATAGCTGGCCGTGACGCCCCCGGTGGTCGGATGGGTCAGCACCACCACATAGGGCAGGCCCGCCTCGCGCAGCATCTGCACCGCAACGGTGGTGCGCGGCATCTGCATGAGCGACAGGATACCCTCCTGCATCCGCGCGCCGCCGGCGGCCGAGAACAGCACCAGCGGGCGGCGATGCTTTACCGCCCGCTCGCAGGCGGCGATCACGGCATTGCCCACATACATCCCCATGGAGCCGCCCATGAAGCTGAAATCCTGCGCGGCGGCGATGACGGGCGTCCGCCCGATCTCGCCCTCCACGACGAGCATCGCCTCCTTTTCACCGGTCGTCTTTTGCGCGGTGCGCATCCGGTCGGGGTATTTCTTCTGGTCACGGAAATGCAGCGGATCGGGCAGCGGATCGACCACCGGAACCTCGGTGAAAAGGCCGCCATCGAACAGCGCCGCGAAACGCTCGCGCGGGCGGATCGGCATGTGATGCCCGCAAGAGGTGCAGACCTGCTGATTCTCGCTCAGTTCCCGGTGGAACAGCATCGTCCCGCATTCGGTGCATTTGACCCAGAGATTCTCCGGCACCTCCCGGCGCGAGAAGAGGGAGTTGATCGTGGGGCGGACGTAGTTCGTGATCCAGTTCATCGGGTGGCCCTGCTGATGGTTGTCCCGAAATAGGTGGCACACGGGGCGAATGCAATCACTCGCCCCGCCCGGCCTTCGCCAGCGCCAGCCGTGCCAGCCCCCAGACCAGCAGCAAAAGCGCCATGTCCAGAAACAGCATCCCCCGCATCTCGGCGATATCGCCGACCCCGAAGGGCAGTTGAAAGAGCGCCGCACCCGACAGGTTGCCCGCCGGCGCCACGAGCGCAAGCGCAACGAAGTTGTTGGCGAAATGCAGCCCCCATGCGAGGCCGAGCGTGCCGCTGCGCACCGTCAGATCAGCCGCGACAAGCCCGAAAAGCCCGGTCGCAGCCACCACGAGCCAGGCGTTCTGCCCCATCAGCGCGGGTTCGTAATGCAGCAGCCCGAAGGCCGCCGAGGGCAGCAGCATCCACACCAACGGGCTGGAAAACCGCGCCGCCAGTTGCTGCTGCAGATAGCCGCGAAATACCAGTTCCTCGGCAAGGGTCTGCATCAGGAGCACCAGCAGGAGCGGCGCCAGCCAGATCAGCCAGAGCCCCGGCGCCACGCCCGCCACCGGCCGGCCCAACAGGAACAACCAGATCAGCGCGCCGAGGGCATAGACCAGACCGACCACCCCCATGCCCAGAGCGAAATGCCGCAGCGCCCGCGGGCCCGGCCCGATCAGGCTGCCAAAGCCTCGACGGTGCAGCACGCGCACCACCACCACGCACCCCAGAATCAGCCCGCCGAACCCCGCCAGCAGGGCGACCACCGCGGCCGGCGTCTCGGCTGCCAGCACCTCGCTCCACGCCAGCGCGCCGTGCAGCACCCCAGCGAGCGTATAGACCCAAGCAAGATGAAACCCCACGATCAGCAGCAAGCCCGGCACCAGCCGCCAGATCTGTGGCCGGGCGCGGGCAGGGGCGATGTAGCGGCCGAACGCGGGTGTCATGGCACGAGCTTACAGGGTTTCGGTCACAGGGTGAATCCCGTGGACGGCCGATCGGTTCCATCCGCGCTTCGGGTGGCTTGGGCTGCGCAATGAGATGGCCTGCCATGCGAAAATGCGCAAGACAGGCCATCTGCCGGTTTCCCGACTTGCCCGCCGGCCCCATACAAAACCCGAGGACGACGGACGGCGTTCCCTTGGCCGAAGCCACCACTCATGGAACCGGATCACTATGCCGTGACCCCGAAACGCGGAAAAGTCCGGAAAACCTTACCTTGCGTCACCTCTTCAGCGTGGCGACACCTGATAAATCTGGTTGAAAAAGCTCGCCCGCAGCAGGGCCTGCGCGGTCGTTTCCGCGCCCATCGTCGTGCGGGCGAGCCGCAGGTGCTTTTCCACCGTCGCCGGCGTCACCCCGAGAATCGTCGCGATATCCTGCGTCGTCTTGCCTTCGCTCACCCATTCGAGCACCTCGCGCTGGCGCGCCGTCAGGTGCCGGGAGGGGGGCGTGTGGGGCAGCGCGCTGATACACAGATGCATCAGCCCGTTCAGGACTTCCACCTCGCGCCCCACGATCTGCCAATATGCATCCACCTCGTCCTGCTGCAGTCCGTCCCGCGCGCAAAGGCCGATCACGCCGCGATGGCGCGTGCCCTTCTGACCGAAGCTGATGGTATAACCTGCGCGCACACCCATCCGCTGATTGAAGGCCACGGTGCGCCGCTCGGCCTCGGTCAGCGTGCCGCGGGCATCTTCCTCGGTGATCCAGCGCCAGCTGCAGGCGCCGGTGTTGTGCAGCGCCCAGCGCACCATCGGGCTGTGGCTCACGAATCCGTCGCGCAGCCATGGCGTCAGGTATTCGGGGGTGTGGTTGCTCAGGATCAGAACGTCCGACAGATCGGCGAGGGTGGCGCCCGGCGGAAACCGCGTGAGCCCATAGATCATGCGGTCAAAGCCGAAACGCGCCATGCAGTCCACATGGAGCTGCCAGGCCGTATCGACATCGCGACACTCCAGCAGCGCCGCCACATGCGCCAGCATATCGGGGCCCGGCATATCGGGCCCGCCCCGCGCTGCAGCCGGGCTGATATGTTGCGCCGCGCCTTCCACTCCGGCCTCCTCCGTGGCGGCCTGCGACGGGCCGACCCTGTCCGCAGAAAGCCACGTCCCGACAGGCGAGTCGAGAGGCGCGCGCAATTTTGTTGCGAGGCCATTGCAACGGCGCCGCAGGGCATATGCCCCGCGAGGGCCCTCAGCCGGCGCTACAATCGGCCAGAAGCACCTGCTCCTCGGCAGTGTGATCGGGCGCGAGCCAGCGCAGCTGGATCTCGTTGACGCTCCCGCGCAGCCTGTAGCCGCGCTGCTCGTCGGTATCCGCGTAGAAAAGGTCCGGCGCGATCTCGACCCGCCGCATCATCACCAGTTGCCCTTCGATCAGGGCGACCGCAATCGCCGGATCGGCCCGGTTGACAAAGACCACCGGCAAGCTGACCCCCCGCTCGCAGGTATAGACGATCTCGCGGTTGAGCACGGTGGCCCCCGCCACGGCCTGACTGCCAAGCAGCGCCAGCCCTGCCGCGAGTATCGAATGTCGCCCGAAACCAGTCATGCGGCACCGCCGATCTTGGCCAGCCGTGCCGCCCGCAGGCGGGCGAAATCCTCGCCCGCGTGATACGAGGACCGCGTCAGCGGGGTTGCCGATACCATCAGAAACCCCTTGCCCCACGCTGCCTTCTCGAGGGCCGCGAATTCCTCGGGCGGGATGAACCGCGCCACCGCGTGGTGCTTGGGCGTGGGTTGCAGATACTGGCCGATAGTCAGGAAATCCACATCCGCCGCGCGCATGTCGTCCATGACCTGACGCACCTCGCGCCCCTCCTCGCCCAGCCCCACCATGATGCCGGACTTGGTAAAGATCGTCGGATCGATCTCCTTCACCCGCTGCAGCAGGCGCAGGCTGTGGAAATAGCGCGCGCCTGGGCGCACACTCGGATAAAGCCCCGGCACGGTTTCCAAGTTGTGGTTGAATACATCCGGCTTCGCCGCCACCACCGCCTCCAGCGCTTCGGACGGGCATTTCAGGAAATCCGGCGTCAGGATCTCGATCGTCGTGTCGGGCGCACGATGGCGGATAGCGCGGATCGTCTGGGCGAAATGCGCAGCCCCGCCATCCTCCAGATCGTCGCGGTCGACCGAGGTGATCACCACATGGTTCAGCCCCAGCTTGGCCACCGCATCGGCCACCCGCCCGGGTTCGAACACATCCAGCGCATCGGGCCGGCCGGTGGCGATGTTGCAGAAGGTGCAGCCGCGCGTACAGATATCGCCCATGATCATCATGGTGGCGTGGCCTTGGCTCCAGCATTCGCCGACATTGGGACAGCCGGCTTCTTCGCAGACGGTCACCAGCTTGTTCTCGCGCATGATCTCGCGCGTGCGCTTATATTCGGCGGAGCCGGGCGCCTTGACGCGGATCCATGCCGGCTTTTTCGGCTGCGGGTTGTCGGGGCGGTGCGCCTTTTCGGGGTGACGCAGTTCGGGGATGGTGATGTCGCGCGGTGCCATGGCGTGTCGTTCCTGTGTCGCTGAGGCTTACTTAGCCGCTGCGGGCGGCAATGTCCAAGCGCGACCGCCGGAAAATGACCCCGGACACCACCGTATCAGCGCCTATCGCAGCAATGAAGGCGCCGGCATAGGCGGGGTTGTTGCGCCCTGCGACGAAACAGCGTTGCAAGCGCAAAAAACGGAACTGAAGGACTTGGGACAGAATATTTTCATCCGCTTTCTGCACTCCGAAAGCGGCGCGGTCACCGTCGACTGGGTCGTGCTGACAGCCGCGATCGTGGGGCTCGGCCTCGCCGTGACGGTGGCGACCGGCCCGGACATGACCCAGCTTGCCGGCAAGATATCCGACGCCGTCGGCGGCATCGAGCTTGGCATCGGCGGCGCGGAGGCCGGCGCCTTCAACCCCGGCAACCCGGGCTATGAGTATTTCACCGCGGCCTCGAACGACGAAGAGTGGATCGCATCCATGGCGGCAGACGCGTCGAACGGGTTCAACTTCGACAATCCGAAGTTGACCGAAAGCTGGCACCCCGAAGGCTTCGACCATCCGGCCTATACCTCCACCGACGGCCAAAGCTACAGCATCAACGGGACGATCTACAGCGTGTCCGATTCAAACGAATTCGATTTCTGGTCGGCCCATGGGACTGCCTTCTGACCGGCATAGGTCACCGATCGCACGGCGATTCGACCATGCACGCAACGCCCGGGCGCGGTCCCGCAGTGATCGCGCCCGGGTCGCGCCGTGCTCAGCCGATCATCGCTCAGCCGATCATGCGCGCCCGCGCGCCCTGTTCGTCATAATGGCGCTTGAGCCGCGTCAGCGCGATGCGCAGCACCACCTTGCCCGACCGGGCGGACCAGCCCATGCGCTGTTCGGCGGCTTCCAGCCCCTCCAGAAAGCAGCAGCAGCGCAGCGCCACATCGGCCAGCCCCGGCCCCAGATCCTGCAGCGCCGCGGCGACCCTTTCGCGCGCGGCGCGCGGGCCCTCGGCCGGGCCGCACCCGCCATAGCTGCCGCGCTCGCCCCCGGTCAGGAACCGCTCCCAGTTCTGGGCCACGCGCGGGCCCATCTGCGCCACCTCGAAATCCTCGCGCAGCCGTTCGGCGGCGCCCACCAGGTCGGGCGACAGGAAGGGCTTGCCGTCCCGGTCGCGGCGCCTGGCAAGCATCGCCACCGGGCTTTCAGCGGCGTTATAGCGCATCCGGCGCGGGGTTTCGCCATCGCCCGTGCGCGTGTCCCAATCGCCGTGCTGGGCGGCAAAGGGCGTCGGCGCCTCGGCCATTCCGGGCGCGGCCGGGCCCTCGGCCGTCAGCAGGCGGCGCAGGGCCGCGCGCCCCACAGAGGTGATCGCATAGGTGCTGACCCGCCCGCTGCGGCGGCAGGCGATCCATTCCTTCAGCGCGAAGGCCTGCGCCACCGCCCGGTCAAGCACCGCGATGCGCGTGGTCGTGCCGTCGCTGGCCTCCTTCAGCACGACGGCCTTTTCCATGTCGGGCGCGATGGCGAGCACGGCCCCCGCCTCGGTCAGCCGGCGCAGAATGCGCCGCGCCTCGCGTTCGAGCGTTCTGTCATCGGACAGGCCGGCGGCGCGGCCGCCGGTTGCGGGGGTGGCATCAGGGCGGGAAGGGGCGGAAGCAGGCATGGCAGCGGGCTCCTTTCGGGGCGGGTCGGTTGCTTTGGCCCCGCCGGTCGCCCGGTGCGCGGCCGGCGCGCCGAAGCGTCCCAGCCGAAACAATGCCTCGTCCACCAGCGGGTCGTCCCGACGGTTCTCGAACCTGCGCACCTGCCGCATGATGGTCGAGGGATGCCGCCCCGTCTCGCGCGCGAGCGCGCGCAGGGGCAGGCCGGCCTCGGTATGCAGCAGGTAGAGCAGCGCAGCCTCCGGCACCCAGTCCGGAAATCGCGTCGCCCCCAGCCAGTCGCCCATGTTCCCGATCCCGTATGCTGATGTCTTTTCCACAGACTTGCCCACAGGTTTCCGGGGTATGGTTACCGATTGGTTAAGAAACCGTCGCATATTCGATAATTGTTGCGAGATGCTAAACAGTCTTGAAGGCTCCGACCGCAACTTCCGGCTGTGCCGCAACGCCTGACTCACCCGGGGCAGACTGGCCGCACATTCTGACTGTGCCGGAGGCTGCCATGATCCTGTCCCGATTCGCCCTGCCCGAAACCTGCCGCGCGCTGGAACGGTTCCGCGCCCTCCGCCGCCCGCGCCTGTTGATCCGGGCCGCGCGCTTCGGGCTGGCGGATTACCGGCGCGAGCGCGATCTGCGCCGCCTTCTGGGCGAGGCCGCCGCCAGGACCGGGGCGAGCCGGCTGGACCGGCTTCTGGATCTGGAGGCCGGGATCGACGCCGCGCGCTGCGCCGGGCTGGCCACTTATCGCCCCGCCGCCCATGTGGCGGCGCTGACCGCGCTGATGTTCGAGGCCCGCCTGATGATGGCGCAGGACCACAGGCCCGACGCAACCACGACTGCAGCGTCCGGCCCCGATCAAGGCCCGGCCGACGCTACCGGCGCCGGCGCGGCTTAGCCAAAGGCGTCGGGCATCGCGGCCTTGCGGCGGGCCACATAGTCGGCCAGCGCCTCGGCCACGCCCGCGTCGATCGGGGGGGCGACATAATCACCCAGCAGCCGTGAAACCCTTTTGCTGGCAAGGGACTGCGTATCCTGCGCGCCGTCCTCGTCCCATGTCTCGAAGGGGCGGTAATCCAGCAGATTGCTGCGCCAGAAGGCGGTCTGGAAATGCCGCTGGGTATGCGCACAGCCGAGGAAATGCCCGCCCGGCCCGACCTCGCGCAGGGCGTCCATTGCCTGCCCCTCCGGGCTCAGATCGACCCCGCGCGCGAACTGGTGCAGCGCGCCAAGCTGGTCGGCATCCATCACGAATTTCTCGTAGGAGGCCACCAGCCCGCCCTCCAGCCAGCCGCAGGCGTGCAGCATGAAATTTACCCCCGCCAGCAGCGCGATATTCAGGCTGTTGGCGGATTCGTATCCGGCCTGCGCATCGGGCAGCTTGGAGCCGCAGAACCCCCCGCCCGAGCGGAACGGCAGCCCCAGCCGCCGCGCAAGTTGCCCCGCTCCCAGCGTGATCAACCCGGCCTCGGGCGTGCCGAAGGTGGGCGCGCCCGAATTCATGTCGATCGAGGTGACGAAGGCGCCGAAGATCACCGGCGCGCCCGGGCGCACGATCTGGGCATAGGCCGCGGCGGCCATCACCTCGGCCAGAAGCTGCGTCAGCGTGCCGGCAACCGTGACCGGCGCCATCGCCCCGCCGACGATGAAGGGCGACACGATGCAGGCCTGCCCGGCCGTGGCATAGGTTTCCAGCGCCCCCATCATCACCGCATCGAAGGTCAGCGGCGAGTTGATGTTGATCAGCGATGTCATCACCACATGGCTGTCCACGAAATCGTCGCCGAACAGCAGCCGCGCCATGGCGACCGAATCGGCGGCGCGCTCCGGCTCGGTGACCGACCCCATGAAGGGCTTGTCCGACAGGGTCATATGCGCCAGCAGCATGTCCAGATGGCGCTTGTTCACCGGCACGTCCGTCGGCTCGCAGACCGTGCCGCCGGAATGGTGCAGCCAGCGCGACATGTAGCCGAGCTTCACGAAATTGCGGAAATCGGCCATGGTCGCATAGCGCCGGCCCCCGGCGGCATCGCGCACGAAGGGCGGGCCATAGACCGGGGCGAGCACGAGGTTGCGCCCGCCGATATCCACATTGCGCTCCGGGTTGCGGGCATGCTGGGTGAACTGGCCCGGCGCGGTGGCGATCAGTTGCCGCGCCAGCCCGCGCGGAATGCGCACCCGCTCGCCCGTGACTTCGGCGCCGGCCTCGCGCCAGCGGGCGAGGGCGGCCGGATTGTCGAGGAAATTCACCCCGACCTCGGCCAGCAGGGTCTCGGCGTTGGCTTCGATCACCGCCAGCGCCTCGGCGTCCAGAACCTCCAGATCGGGCACGTTGCGGGTGATGAACCGCGCGCTGTCAAAGCTGACGGCGGTTCGCGCGGCGCGGCGCGCGGCGCCGCCGCCGCTGCGGGCCCGGCGCGACTGTGTGGCCTCGGTCATGCGTCATCCCCCGGGGTGGCTCTGTCCGGTGATACCGGGGCGCCGGGGGGCGGCGTGGCCGGATTGCGTCACTTGGCGGCGCAAAGCGACATGGGGCGGGGGCGCGAAGCGGGGCGCGGGGGCGCGAAGCGGGGC
>SKUV01000103.1 GCA_007129775.1 Paracoccaceae bacterium
CAGCGCAGCGCCGTCGATCCCGACGCGCGCGAGCGTGGCCGATCAGGCAACCGAGGCGCGGGCGCTGGACCTGCGGTCCGTCAACCTGATCGGTGTGTCCGGCGCGCCGTCGAACCGCCGGGCCCTTGTGCGCCTTGCCAATGGCAATATCGTCAGCGTGCGGGTGGGGGACAGGCTCGATGGCGGTCAGGTGCAGGCGATCGGCGAAAGCGAGTTGCGCTATGTCCGTCGCGGCCGCAACGAGGTTCTGCGCATCGGCGGCTGATCCTCGCGGTGGCGGGGAGGCGCTGCCGGATACGAGAAGTGCACGCTTTTTCGGTATGCAGCCGCATACAGCATTTGATCTGGGGGCCGTTCTGCGCTAAGGCCCTGCGCAAGCGCCAAGGCCCGCGCAAACCGTTCACCATTGAAAGGCACCGACCATGTCCAAGATCAAGGTAGCCAACCCCGTTGTCGAACTTGACGGCGACGAGATGACCCGGATCATCTGGGATTTCATCAAGAAGAAGCTGATCCTGCCCTATCTCGACGTCGACCTGAAATACTACGACCTCGGGATCGAGGAGCGTGACCGCACCGACGACCAGATCACCGTCGATGCCGCCCACGCCATCAAGAAATACGGCGTCGGCGTCAAATGTGCCACCATCACCGCGGACGAGCAGCGGGTGGAGGAATTCGGGCTCAAGAAGATGTGGCGCTCGCCCAACGGGACGATCCGCAACATCCTCGGCGGCGTGATCTTTCGCCAACCGATCATCTGCCGCAACGTGCCGCGCCTCGTGCAGGGTTGGACCAAGCCCATCGTGATCGGTCGCCACGCCTATGGCGACCAGTATCGTGCCACCGATTTCCGCTTTCCCGGCAAGGGCAAGTTGACGATCAAGTTCGTCGGCGAGGATGGCGAGACGATCGAGCACGATGTCTTCGACGCGCCAAGCTCGGGCGTGGCCATGGCCATGTACAACCTCGACGATTCGATCCGCGATTTTGCACGGGCCTCGATGAACTACGGGCTCAACCTCGGCTGGCCGGTCTACCTGTCCACCAAGAACACCATCCTCAAGGCCTATGATGGTCGCTTCAAGGACCTGTTTCAGGAAGTCTACGAGCAGGAGTTCGAGGAAAAGTTCAAGGCAGCGGGCATCACCTATGAACATCGCCTCATTGACGACATGGTGGCCTGCGCCATGAAATGGAACGGCGGCTATGTCTGGGCCTGCAAGAACTATGACGGCGACGTGCAGTCCGACACCGTGGCGCAGGGCTTCGGCAGCCTCGGGCTCATGACCAGCGTGCTGATGACGCCCGACGGCCAGACCGTGGAGGCCGAGGCGGCGCACGGCACCGTCACCCGCCACTATCGCCAGCATCAGGCGGGCAAGGAGACCTCCACCAACTCCATCGCCTCGATCTATGCCTGGACCGGCGGGCTGAAGCACCGCGCCAAGCTCGACGACAACGCAGAGCTTGCCCGCTTCGCCGAGACGCTGGAGAAGGTCACCGTACAGGCGGTCGAAGACGGTTTCATGACCAAGGATCTGGCGCTTCTGGTCGGTCCCGATCAGAAATGGCTCACAACGATGGGCTATCTGGAAAAGGTCGACGAGTACCTCAACAAGGCCCTCAAGGGCTGATCGTATCGCCACTGTATCGCAAGCGGGGGGCCAATCGGCCCCCCGTTTTCACGAGTGCGGCTGCAGCGGACTGGACAGCCGCCCCCGCTGCCGCGAGCCCAGCGCTCATGGCACAGGACACGACCCCCACCCGACAAAGCCTGTTCGACGATGCGCAGGGGGTGATCACCGGGCCCGGTTTGATTGTGCTCTTTCGTCACTGCGCGAGCCTGGGCGGCATCGGTATCCTTGCAGTCTATCTGCAGGACAATACGCTGCTGCGGGCGGGCTGGGTGCAACTGGGCTTCGATATCTTGCTGTTCGGGCTGGCCCTGCTGGTGATGGCGCCGCTGCTGCTGGTGCTCCATTAGCTGTTAGGCGCGGCGGTTCTGAACCTGATCATGGCCATAAACCACCGTCGCGACCGCCATATCGCAACCTGAGCGGACCGGCGCGCAACGCAACCTCAAACCACTGGCGCTTGGGCCCGATCCCGGCTATTGCGGCGGCGCAGCATAAAAGGCATCGGACATGGACCTTCGCAACATTGCGATCATCGCGCACGTGGACCACGGCAAGACAACGCTGGTGGACGAGCTACTGAAACAATCGGGCGCGTTCCGCGAAAACCAGGCCGTGGCCGAACGCGCCATGGACAGCAACGATATCGAGCGCGAGCGCGGCATCACGATTCTGGCCAAATGCACCTCGCTCGAATGGCAGGGCACGCGGATCAACATCGTCGACACGCCCGGTCACGCCGATTTCGGCGGCGAGGTGGAACGCATTCTGTCCATGGTCGATGGCGTGGTGCTTCTTGTCGATGCGGCCGAAGGCCCGATGCCGCAGACGAAATTCGTCACCTCCAAAGCGCTGGCGCTGGGGCTGCGCCCGATCGTGGTGCTGAACAAGGTCGACAAGCCCGATGCCGAACCCGAACGCGCGCTCAACGAAGTGTTCGACCTCTTCGCCAACCTCGGCGCCGACGACGACCAGCTCGATTTCCCGCATCTTTACGCCTCGGGCCGGTCCGGCTGGGCGGATGTCGAACTGGACGGGCCGCGCAAGGATCTGTCGGCGCTTTACGATCTGATCGTGCGCCATGTGCCCGCCCCGGCCCAGATCGCCCGCGCTGCGGAACCCTTCCGGATGCTCGCCACAACCCTGTCGGCCGACCCGTTCATCGGCCGCATTCTGACCGGGCGGGTGGAGGCCGGGCGCCTGCGCACGGGCGAGACGATCAAGGCGCTGTCGCGCAAGGGCGAGCGGATCGAAAGCTTCCGCGTCTCCAAGATTCTCGCCTTCCGCGGCCTGTCGCAGACCGCCATCGACATGGCCGAGGCCGGCGATATCGTGACGCTCGCGGGCATGTCCAGGGCCACCGTGGCCGATACGCTCTGCGCGCCCGAGATCGACACGCCGCTGCCCGCCCAGCCCATCGACCCGCCGACCATCAGCGTGACTTTCGGCATCAACGACAGCCCCCTTGCGGGCCGCGATGGCGCCAAGGTGCAGAGCCGGGTGATCCGCGAGCGGCTGCTGAAAGAGGCCGAGATGAATGTGGCGATCCGTGTCAGCGACACGCCCGGCGGCGATGCCTTCGATGTCGCCGGCCGGGGCGAATTGCAGATGGGCGTGCTGATCGAGAACATGCGCCGCGAAGGGTTCGAGCTGTCGATCTCGCGTCCGCGCGTGCTGATCCGCGAAGAGGGTGGCCAGAGGCTGGAGCCGATCGAGGAAGTCACGATTGATGTGGACGATGACTACACCGGCGCCGTGATCGAAAAACTGACAGGCGCGCGCAAGGGCGATCTGGTGGAGATGAAACCCGCCGGCACCGGCAAGACCCGGATCATCGCCCATGTGCCGTCCCGCGGGCTCATTGGCTATCACGGTGAGTTCCTGACCGATACGCGCGGCTCCGGCGTGCTGAACCGGGTGTTCCTGGAATGGGCGCCGCACAAGGGCCATATCCCCGGGCGCCGCGCCGGCGTGCTGATCTCGATGGAGAACGGCACGGCGGTGCCCTATGCGCTGTTCAATCTGGAGGATCGCGGGCGCATGTTCATCGGCGCACAGGAGCCCGTCTACGAGGGCATGATCATCGGCGAGCACAGCCGCGACAACGATCTGGAGGTGAACCCGCTGAAAGGCAAGAAACTGACCAATATCCGCGCCTCTGGCTCGGACGAGGCGGTGCGGCTCACGCCCCATATCCAGATGTCTCTGGAACAGGCCATCGCGTATATCGACGATGATGAACTGGTGGAGGTGACGCCCAAGGCGATCCGTCTGCGCAAGCGGCATCTCGACCCGCACGAGCGCAAACGTCAGGCCCGCGCGGCGGGCTGAGCGGGTTTTGTCATGTGCCATGCGGCCGGGCTGTTGCGCCTTTGCCGCAGCCGTCGGGATATTATCGGTCGCCACATTTTCGTCATCGCCTCTGCGTTGATCCGGCTCCATTGCGCGGTTTCATGAATGTTGGGCACTTCGCCCCCAAAACAGCCCCACGTCGGAGCACAGGCATGAAACGAGCAGAGCAGTCACAACCAGAGCAGGGCAGCGCAGAAGCCCAGCGGCAGCAGGGCGGGCATAGCAGCGCGCAGGCAGCCCAGGAACAGGACGCCGGGCCACGGCAGATGGCGGCAGGCAGCAAATCGCGCCAACAGCAGCAGGGCAGGCTCTTCAACGACTGGGCGATGATCTGAGCCGTCTTTGAGCCGGAATGCAGCCCGCGCGCCCTCGCGGGCTTTCCGTGCCGCGCGCGGTGATACGGGTCGGCGCGTCGGCTATCGCGGTGGTGGTGGCAGGGCCGCGTCCAGCAGATCGCGCAGCGCGGCCTCCACCGACGCAGTCGCGGCATTGGCCACCACCACCGCCGCGCGCCCGGTTTCGGGATCTATCCGCGCGATTGAAAACCACAGCGTATTCGACCCGGCATGTTGCCAGACCTTCCCGCCCACCGGATGCTGCACCCGCGCCCAGCCGAAGGCATAGGGCAGTTCCGCCTCCGGGTCGGGTGTGGTGAAAAGCCGCGCGCGCGAAACCTCTGACAAGAGCGGCCCGCCCGGCAAGTGGCTGGCCAGAAAGCGCGCGTGATCGGTCAGGCTCAGGTGCAGCGTGCCGGCCGGCCCCATGACAAGCGGATTGTCGGCTTCGGCCGATTCCGCCGGCTCCGGGCGCAGCATCAGGCCCAGAAAGCTGCGATGCCCCTCGGGCGCATCGCCCGCGGGCGCGCCCAGCCCGGCGCTGTGGATATCGAGCGGATCGAAGACATGGGTTTGCATCAGGTCAAACCAGTCCGCGCCCGTGCGCGCCTCCATCGCCGCGCCGGCGATGATATAGCCGAGGTTCGAATAGACGAAACGGCCCGGCGCCTGCGCCGGTGCCCGCGCAAGCCAGCGCGCCGCCAGATCGGCGCGCTGTTCGGGCAGTGACAGGCGCGAGCGTCTTGCATCCAGCATCTGCCCTGGCGACAGATTCGCGCCCAGTCCGCTGCGATGTTCCAGCAGCGCAGCGAAGGGCACCTCGGCCAGATCGGGATGCAGGCTCAGGTCCGGAAAAAAGGCCGTGAGCGGATCATCCAGCGCCAGCACGCCGTTCTCGGCCAGTACCAGCGCCAGCGTCGCCGTCATCGCCTTGGCGTTTGATCCGATGTGCCAGCGCGCATCGGGCGCGACCGGCATCGCATCGCGGGTGCTGTGGCGCCCGCGCACCAGTAGCGCGGTCTGACCCGAAGCATCGCCCGTCACCAGGCCGAGGGCCGGCGCGCCCGCGGCCTCGTAGGCGCGGATCATCGCATGTTCCAGATCGTCGTCGGTTTGTGCCGTGGCAGCGGTGCCGCCCAGCCCGAAAAGCGCCAGCAAGACACCGGCCCACCAGCCGGAACGCCGCTCAGCCACGCCCTTCCTCCACCGCGAAACAGGCGACGGCTCCGCCCGTGCCGCTGTCCATGGGGCGCGGTTCCTCGCGTTTGCAGCGGTCATTGGCCAGCGGGCAGCGCGGGTGAAAGGTGCAGCCCGACGGCGGGTCAATCGGGTTGGGGATCTCGCCCTCCACCCGTTTGCGCCGCCGGCCCGACATCTCCAGATCGGGCACCGCATCCAGCAGCATCCGGCTGTAAGGGTGGCGCGGCTCGGTGAACAGCCGCTTGCCGTCGGCCACCTCGGCCAGCCGCCCGAGATAAAGCACCCCGATCCGGTTCGCCATGTGCCGCACCACCGACAGATCGTGGCTGATGAACAGATAGGTCAGGTCGAATTCGTCCTGCAGATCGCGCATCAGGTTGAGGATTTGCGCCTGCACCGACACATCCAGCGCCGATGTCGGTTCGTCGCAGACGATGAATTCTGGGCGCGACGAAAGGGCGCGTGCGATGGCGATGCGCTGGCGCTGCCCGCCCGAAAATTCGTGCGGAAAACGGCCTGCATCCGCCGCCGACAGGCCCACCAGATCGAGCAGCCGCCCGACCTCGCGCCGTGTCTCGCCGCCTCGGGCCATGCCGAAGGTGCGCATCGGCTCGGCGATGATGTCACCCACATGCCAGCGGGGGTTGAGGCTGGCGAAAGGGTCCTGAAAGATCATCTGGAACCGCCGCCGCAGGCTGCGCATGGTCGCGCCGCTCGTTCCCGTCATCGGTCGCCCGTCAAAGCGTATCTCGCCCGCCGAAGGCTCCAGCAACCCGACGATCATCTTGGCGATGGTCGATTTGCCCGACCCGCTTTCGCCCACCAGCGCGAAGGTCTCGCCCCGGTTGATGGTGAAGGACACGTCCGACACGGCGGTCAGCCACGATTTGCCCTCGCGCTCCAGCACGCGGTTCAGCCAGGGTTTCGAGATGTCGAAATAGCGCGACAGCCCCTCGACCTCGATCAACGGCTCAGCCATGGGTCGCCCCCGCCGCTGCCTCGGCGCTGTAGAGATGACAGGCCACCTGCCGCCCGCCCGGGCGCGGCTGCGGCTCCGGCCGCTCGGTCCGGCAGCGGTCGAACACCTTGGGGCAGCGCGGGTTGAAGGCGCATCCCGTCGGGATCGCATTGAGCCGCGGCATCGCGCCGGGGATCTGGGTCAGCCGGTCGGCCGTCTGGGTCAGCGTGGGAATGGAGCCCATCAGCCCCGAGGTATAGGGATGCTCCGCTGCCTGCACCACGTCGCGCACCGGTCCGATCTCGGCCAGCCGCCCGGCATAAAGCACGGCCACGCGGTCGGCGGTTTCGGCGATCACGCCCATGTCATGGGTGATCAGCATGACCGCGGCGCCGCGGCTGGCGCAGATCTCTTTCATAACGTCGATGATCTGGGCCTGAACGCTTACGTCGAGCGCGGTGGTCGGCTCATCGGCGATTACCAGTTCCGGCTCTGCCGCCAAGGCCAGCGCGATCACCACGCGCTGGCGCATCCCGCCCGAGAAATGGTGCGGGTAATCGTCGATCCGGCGCCGCGCGGCCGGGATGCCCACCTGATCGAGCAGGGCGATGGCGCGTTCGCGGGCCTCCTTTTCCGACACGGACAGATGGGTGCGGATGGTCTCGGTGATCTGCTCGGCCACGGTATAGAGCGGGTTGAGCGAGGTCAGCGGATCCTGAAAGACCATGCCGATGCGCCGGCCCCTGATGCGGCGCATGGCCTCGGGCCTCAGGTTGTCCACCCGCTCGCCCCGCAGCCGGATCTCGCCGCCCGCGATGCGGCCCGGGGGCTCGATCAGCCCGATGATGGCGGCCCCGGTGATCGACTTGCCGGCGCCGGATTCGCCGACCATGCCCAGCACCTCGCCCTCGGCGATGTCGAAGGACACCCGGTCGAGCGCGCGGAGCGTGCCGCGGCGGGTCGGAAACTCCACCACCAGATCGCGGACGGACAGAAGCGGCTCGGCCATCAGCGCAACCTCGGGTTCAGCGCATCGCGCAGCCAGTCGCCCAACAGGTTGACCGACAGCGCCAGCGCCAAGAGCGTGACCGCCGGGAAGGCGAGGATCCACCATTCGCCCGAGAACAGGAAGCCTTGACCGATCCGGATCAGCGTTCCGAGGCTGGGTTGCGTCGGCGGCACGCCCACGCCGAGGAAGCTGAGCGTTGCCTCGGCGATGATCGCCAGCGCAAGGCCGATGGTGGCGATCACCAGCACCGGCCCCATCACATTGGGCAGGATATGACGGGCCACGATCCGCACGGGATGCACGCCGATCACGCGGGCGGCCTGCACGTATTCCTTGTTCTTCTCGACCATTGCTGCGCCGCGCACGACGCGGGCGTATTGCACCCATTCCGATAGCCCGATGGCCACGATCAGCACCCAGATCGCCATCGTCTCGCGATAGGCGGGCGGGATGAAACCGCGCGCCACCCCGAAGATCAGAAGCGCCAGCAGAATCGAGGGGAAGGTCAGTTGCACATCCGCCACCCTCATCAGCAGCCCGTCCACCCAGCCGCCGCGATAGCCCGCGATCAGCCCCAGCGTGATCCCCAGCACCATCGCGAAAAGCACCGCCGAAAAGCCCACGAAAAGCGAGATGCGCGCGCCATAGAGGATCGTTGACAGCACATCGCGCCCCTGATCGTCGGTGCCCAGCAGAAAGGTTTCGCCGGTAAAGGCG
This sequence comes from Paracoccaceae bacterium, assembly GCA_007129775.1. Lineage (GTDB taxonomy): Bacteria > Pseudomonadota > Alphaproteobacteria > Rhodobacterales > Rhodobacteraceae > Rhodobaculum. The sequence continues at coordinate 8,209 of SKUV01000103.1, forward strand.
TTGGGCTCCATCGGCGGGGTGAAGCCGTTCATCAGGTTCAGCGTGGCCGGGTTGAAGGGATTATGCGGCGCGATCCAAGGCGCGAAGACCGCGGCCAGAACGATCAATAGCGCCACGATGCCCGAGACCAGCGCCACCGGCGATGTCCGGAAGGAATAGGCCAGATCGCTGTCCCATACGCGTGCCAGCGCGCTGGGCCGCGCGTGCATCTGTGTCGCCCCGATGGGCGGGGCCGCCATCGGGGCGCTGTCGGGGCCGCTCTCGGGCTTGGGTATGTTGTCCGGGTTCGACATTGCGCTGCCCCTCCCCTAATGCCGGGCCGCGCCACGATCCACGCGAAGGCGCGGATCGACGGCATAATATAGCAGATCGACCACAAGATTGATCAGTACGAACACCAGCGCGATCAGCATCAGATAGGCGGCCATCACCGGCACATCGACAAAGCGCACCGAATTGATGAAGAGCGCGCCGACCCCCGGCCATTGGAACACCGTCTCGGTGATGATCGAAAACGCGATGATGGAGCCCAGTTGAAGGCCCGTGATGGTGATGACCGGCACCATGGTGTTTTTCAGGGCATGGCCGAAATAGACGGCGCGGTTCGACAGGCCACGGGCGCGGGCGAACTTGATATAGTCGGTACGCAGCACCTCCAGCATTTCGGCCCGCACGAGGCGCATGATCAGCGTCAACTGGTAAAGCCCCAGCGTGATCGCCGGCAGGATCAGCGCCATGCGCCCGCTGTCGGTCAGCAGGCCGGTCCGCCACCAGCCCAGTGTCACCGTCTCGCCCCGACCGAAACTGGGCAGCCACTGCAATTCCACCGCAAAGACCCAGATCAGCAGGACCCCGATCAGGAAGGTGGGCAGCGACACACCCACCAGCGACACGGTCATGATCGCGCTTGCGCCCCAGCCGCGCCGGTTGATCGCCGTATAGACCCCGAGCGTGACCCCGCCCAGAAAGGCGAAGAAGCCCGAGACAAGCGCCAGTTCCAGCGTTGCCGGCAGGCGCGACAGGATCAGTTCCATCACTGGCTGCTGCAACCGGTAGGAGATACCGAAATCCCCCTGCACGGCGCGGCCGATGAAGGTGGCGAACTGGACAACGAAAGGATCGTTGAGCCCCAGCGCCTCGCGCAGCGCCTCGCGGTCGGCGATGGTGGTTTCCTGTCCCACCATCGAGGCCACCGGATCGCCGACGAAGCGGAACAGGGAAAACGACACGAAGGCCACCACCAGCATCACGACGAGTGATTGCACGATGCGGCGGATGATGAAGGCGGTCATGGCGAAGGCCCCTCGGGCGGGAAGATTTGCCGCG
>SKUV01000351.1 GCA_007129775.1 Paracoccaceae bacterium
ACGCAGCGCGCGCCGGCGGCGAAGGCGGCCGCGGCCTCGGCGCCGGTGCAATCGCTGTGCCCAAGGCTGACGATCGCCCCGGCCGCCACCAGCCGTGCGATCTGCCCGGGCGTCGCGGCCGCGGGCGCAAGCGTCACCATCAGCGCCGGCAGCGCGCGCGCGGCCTCGCACAGGTGGGCCAGATCGGCCTCGCTCATCGGACGGATCAGGGCCGGATCATGGGCGCCCGCGCGCCGCGGGTCCAGATGCGGGCCCTCCAGATGCAGGCCCAGAAACCCGGGCAGGCCGGCCCGTGCCGCGGCGATGCCTTCGGCGATGGCCGCCGCCGTGGCCTCGGGCGTGTCGGTGATCAGCGTGGGCATCAGCCCGGTGGTGCCGAGCGCGGCATGGGCCTCGATCATCGTGGCGATGGCGCCGGGGCGGGCGCCGAGCATCACGCCGCCGCCGCCATTGACCTGCAGATCCAGAAACCCCGGCGCCAGCGTGCCGCCGGCCAGCGCCACCCGCGCCGCCCCCTCCGGCGCGGCCGCCTCGGGCATCATGCCGGCCACAACGCCCCCCTCGACCAGCAGCGCCGCGCCTCGATGCAGCGCCGCCCCGTCGAAGATCGCGGCGCCGGTGAAGAGCTGCGGCACGCCCACCATCAGACCGTCGCCGTGACCTTGCGCAGGTTGGGCGGCGTGTCGGGGTTGAGCCCGCGCCGCCGGGCCAGCGCCTCGGCGAATGCGTAGAAGCTCACCGCCACGACCAGCGGCGCGGTCAGCCCGTGGCCGCCCGGCACCGCCGGCAGGTTGACGACGCCCCGCGCCGGCCACGGCCCGGTCAGGAACACATCGGCGCCCTGAGCGGCCAGACGCTCGGCCGTTTCGATCACATGGGGCAGGGCGGCATCCTCCACTCCCAGCGCGAGCACCGGGAAGCGTGTCTTGACCAGCGCCGAGGGGCCGTGCAGGACCTCGGCGGCGGAATAGCTCTCGGCGTGCAGATCACAGGTTTCCTTGCATTTCAGCGCCATTTCCGCGGCAATCGCGAAGCCCGGTCCGCGGCCCAGCACGAAGGCCCGGTCGGCCCGCACCAGCCGGTCGGCCAGCGCCGACCAATCGCAGGCCAGCGCCGCGGCGAACGCCTCGGGCAGGCCGGCGACCGCCGCGCGCAATTCGGCATCGTCCTGCCATTCCGCCAGCAGCGCCAGCCCCGCCACGACCGAGGCCACGAAGGTCTTGGTGGCGGCCACGCTATGCTCCGGCCCGGCATGGAGCGACAGGGTATGCGCCGAGACCCCCGAGATCGGCGCGCCTTCGGAATTGGTGATGGCGATACCCAGCGCCCCTCCCGCCCCGGCCGCGTGCATCATCTCGACGATGTCGGGGCTCTGGCCCGATTGCGAGATGCCGATGGCCGCTGCCCGCCCCATCCGCAACTGCCGGCGGTAGACCGAGGCCACCGACGGCCCGACCGAGGCCACCGGCACCCCGGCCAATAGCTCCACCGCGTATTTCAGATAGGCCGCAGCGTGGTCGGACGAGCCGCGCGCCACCGTCACCAGCAGATCGGGATCGAGCGCGCGCAACGTCGCCGCGGCATCGGCCACAGCGGGCATGCCGCGGTCCAGAAAGCGGGCGGTGGCGGCGGGGATCTCGGCGATCTCGCGCTTCATATGGGTCTCGGCGGCGCTCATGGCCTGTCCTTTCCGTCGCTGGGCTGGGGTATGGAGGATGTTCGGGCGGGTGGGAAAAGCCGTGCGCCCTCAGGATGCGGCCAGCGCCGCCGACAGCGGCGCCGGGGTCTCGTTCCGCGCCGGTGCGATCTGCAATTCCGCCGCGAAATCATAGGCATCGCCGCGGTAGATCGAGCGCGTCATCTCCACCACCCGGCCCGAGGCGAGGTAGGAGATACGCTCGATCCGGAGCACCGCCGCGCCCTCGGGCAGATCCAGCAGTTCGGCATCGCGAGGGCCGACATTGGCCGCCGAGATGCGCTGCAGCGCCCGGACCGGCCGCATTCCGCGCGCCTCGAGCACCGCATAAAGCGACTGGCTCACCATCGTCGGATCGGGCAGCACTTCGGTCGAGAGCGCGGCGCGTTCGATGGCAAGCGGCACCTCGTCGGCCACCCGCACCCGCTCCAGCCGTGCCACCCGGTCCTGCGCGCCAAGGCCCAGTGCCATCATCTCGTCGGGCGTCGGCGTGTGGACCTCGCGCGAGATCCAGACCGAGCGCGCCGCCATCCCCCGCCGCGCCATATCCTGCGTGAACGACGTCAGTTGCGACAGCGATTGCTCGATCCGCGTCACCGACGAGGCCACGAAAGTGCCCGATCCGCGCCGCTGCACCAACTGGCCCGCCGCGACCAGGGTCTGCATCGCCTTGCGCACCGTGACGCGCGAGAGCCCCGTCATCCGGGCGATATCTCGCTCCGAGGGCAGGCTGTCGCCGGGCCGCAGCCGGCCCGCGGCGATGCGGTCGGATATGTGGCGTCCCAGTTGCAGATAGATCGGCCCCCGCCCGCCGCGCAGGGAGTCCTTCGTCAGAAAGGGGGCGTCGGTCATGGGTTGCGATCCGGGCAAGGCCGCCCCGGACGGCGACTGGCCAGTTGATGGAGAATTTAATACCAAAACAGTACCGACGCCGCAGGCAATGTCAACTGCCGAGCCGCGCCACGGGATGCAGGGCGGCGCGGTGCGACGGCGACTGCGCAGGTGGCAGCGACGGCCAAAGCGGTGGCGGTTGCGCGGTGCGTTTCCTTGCCGAAGAGGGCCGGCGCGGCTTGCCGTGCGGTCGCTTTCCCGGCCCAGGGTGCCGATTTCCGGCTTGCCCGAAAGGCCTCGGCCCGCTAATCGGACAGGCCAAGGCGGCGGGCGGGGCCAGCGCCGCGGCGGTATGTGCACCGCATAAGTGCACGATATCGGCCGCGCCGGCCTCCGGTGGCCTGAAGTATTGGCATTTGAACGCATATTGAAAGCAGCAGGACCGTGACAGATTTCACGCAAGAGAGCGGTCGCGCAGGCGCCCGATCAACCGACCGCCGGTCGCGCAGCCGCGGCCGGAATGCGGCGAGCGGCGGCGAAAGCTATACGCGGATGAACGACCGGCTGGGCTATGTGCTGGTGGCGCTGGTCCTGTTGGCGGTGGTGCCGCAGGCCAGCAACCCGCCCGTGTGGTGGCTGCTCGTGTCGCTCCTGATCGCGATCATCGGCGCGTGGCACCTGCTGCGGGGCGCGTTTCTGGTGCCCGAGCGCCCGCTGCAGGCAATGCAGCACCGCACGCTTCTGATGCTGATCCTGACGATACCTTTCGTTGCGCTGGTGCAGGCGCTGCCGGTCGCGCAGGTCCTGCCGGCCGCCCTGTCGTCACTGCCTGTCGACATCGGCACGCAGCCTTCCACGCTCAGCCTCGTGCCCATGGGATCGCTCGCCGGGGCGGTTCGGGTGCTGGCCTATGTGCTTTTTTTCGTGCTGGTGCTGGAGGTGGCAGGGCAGGGCGCGCGGGCCGAGCGGCTGGGCTGGATCCTGTTCTTCGGCATCGGTCTTCACGCATTCTGGGCGCTGATCGCGCTCAACGCGCTGGATGATTTCACGCCCTGGGGCGAGAAAACCGGCAGTATCGGCTCTGCGACGGGTTTCTTTCTCAACCGCAATTCCTTTGCGACCTTCCTGAGCTTCGGCCTCGTTCTGGGCCTTGCGCTGCTGATCGAACGGGCGCGCGCGCCGCGGATCCGGGCGTCGCGCGGGCGCACGCTGACGTCGCCCGAAAATCTGGAGATGGCCGCCATCGGCGGGCTGTGTCTGGTGATGCTGATAACCATTTTCGCAACGCAGTCGCGGCTGGGACTCACGGCGACCTTCGCCGGGCTGGCGGTGACGCTGGGCGCGCTGCAACTCAAGGCGGGGGTTCGGGCCATGACGGTGGCGTTGCAGGGCGGCATCGCGCTTGTGGTGCTCCTGGTCCTCGGCGTCGCGGCCGGTGGCACCGGCGTGATCGAGCGGGCGATCTTTCTGGTCGGGGCGATGGAGATACGCCTCGCCATTTACGCGCAGGCGGTCCAGATGATCGCGGAGCGGCCGTTCCTCGGCTGGGGGCTCGATGCCTTCACCCCGGCCTACGAGATGACGCGTATTCCGGGCATCCGGACCGACAGGGTGGTGATGCTGGCGCACAGCAGCTATCTGACCAACTGGCTGGAACTGGGGCTTGTCTTCGGCAGCGTGACCATCCTGTGCGGCGCGATGGTCGCGGTAGGGCTGGTGCGCCGGCTGATGCAACGCAAGACCCATATCGCAATGCCTGCCGCCGCGCTGGGTGTTCTGGTGGTGGCCGCGGTCCATTCGACGATGGATTTCAGCCTCGAGATCCCGGCCAATACTCTGGCTTTCCTCGCGATTGTCGGGCTGGGCCTCGCACGGCGCCGGCGCGCGGACCGCTCCGCCGACAGCTAAGGCGCGGCCCGAAAGGCGCGCTGCCAAAGGCAGTCGGAAAGTGGGGCGCCATCATGCCGAAGCCTCGGCAGGCGGGCGGCTGTCGCCCGTGCGGCGCCTGCGGGGTGGAGCAAGCCGCGGCGGGCCCGTCCCGCCCGCGCACTTCGGTCGCCCGCCCCGGCTGCCAGCCCGCTCAGCGTGCGAGGGCGGCGAGGATGCGCACCCAGCTCCGGATGCCCTTGTGAAAGCTCTGCAGGTCGTATTTCTCGTTCGGCGAATGGATCTGGTCATCGTTGCGGCCAAAGCCGATCAGCATCGAATCCATCCCCAGTTCGGTCTTGAAATAGCCCGCCACGGGGATCGAGCCACCGGCGCCCACGAACGCCGCCTCGCGCGGCCATTCGTCCGACAGCGCCCGGCGCGCGGCTTCGAAGGCGGGATGCGAAAGCGCCATCTGTGCGGCCGGAGAGGCCCCGTGCGGCGCGAATTCCACCGTGCAATCGGGCGGCAGCATCGCCTCCACATGCGCCCGGAACGCCGCCCGCACCGCGGCCGGATCCTGCTGGCCGACCAGCCGGAAGCTGACCTTGGCGCGGGCCTCGGCCGGCAGCACCGTCTTGAAGCCCGCGCCGGTATAGCCGCCGCTGATGCCGTTGAATTCGCAGGTCGGGCGCGACCAGATCATCTCGAGCGGGCTGCGCCCGGTCTCGCCCGCCGGATGCGACAGGCCAACACCGCCCAGAAAGGCATCTGCGTCGAAACCCAAACCCTGCCACTGGCGCGCGATCTCTTCGGGCAACTCGGCCACGCCGTCATAGAAGCCGGGCAATGTCACCCGGTCCTGATCGTCGTGCAGGGCCGACAGGATGCGGCTGAGCACCCGGATCGGATTGGCCGCGATGCCCCCGAAGCTGCCGGAATGCAAATCGCGGTCGGCGGCGCGAATCGTGACCTCCTCACCCACGAGGCCGCGCAGCATTGTGGTGATGGCCGGGGTCTGGGCGTCGAACATCACGGTGTCGCAGATCAGCGCGATGTCGCGGTGCAACTCTTCGGCATTCTCGCGCAGGAAGGGCACGAGGCTGGGCGAGCCCGATTCCTCTTCCCCCTCCAGAAAGATCGAGATCGGCATCGGCAGGCGGCCATGCACCGCGATCCATGCGCGGCAGGCCTCGATGAAGGTCATCAACTGGCCCTTGTCGTCGCAGGCGCCGCGGGCGCGGATCACGCGGCCTGCGGGTGTCTCTTCCACCGCCGGGTCGAACGGGTCGCGGTGCCACAGATCCAGCGGGTCCACCGGCTGCACATCGTAATGGCCGTAGAACAGAAGCGACGGCCCGTCGCCGGTCTCGCCGGCATGGGCCACCACCATCGGGTGTCCCGGCGTCGCGCGCTTGTCCGCCGTCATGCCGAGGCTTTCCAGATCTGCCACCAGCGCATCCGCCGCCCGGTCGCAATCCGCCTTGTAGGCCGGATCGGTGGAGATCGACGGGATGCGCAGCAGCGCCATGAGCCGGTCCAGCGCGGCCTCCAGCGTGGCATCGACATGGGTCAGAACCGGGGTCGGATCGGGCGAGGGCATGGCGTCTCCGCGAATTCGGGGTGGGTCGGGATGCCGAGCCTAGCGCAGGATCCCCCCGAGCGAAAGCCGAGCGCGGCGCAGGCAAGCGCCCTCACGGCCGGACGGCGCTTGTGCCAGGTGGCGAACACGATTGCTTGGGCCTTTGACAAAGCGGTTCAGTTTCACGCGATCATGGGCTAAAGACCCGCGCAAACTGCAAAGGACCGACCAATGCGAACCCGCCTTTCCGCAGCCCTGCTGGCCCTGCCGCTCGCCGCTCTGCCGATCCTGCCCGCCGCCGCGCAGGACGCGCCGAGCGAGGTGACGCGCGCCGACGGGGTCGAGATCACCCTGCATCGTTTCGGCTGGCTCCGCGGCGATGATCTCGCCATGCTGGAAGCCATCGCCCGGAGTGCCGAAGCCCGCATGATGCTTCTCGGCCCCGGCGGCGATTTCGCCGCGCTGGCGCTGGCACCCGCCGAGGGGCTGCTGGCCGGCGAGGGGGTCAGTGCCAGCGCGCAGGCGGTGGCGCAACTGCCCGATGCCCGGACCGCGCGCGACCGTGCGCTCGAATTGTGCAACGGCGCGCGCCGGGGCGGGCAGCCCTGCGTTGTGGTGCTCGAGGTGGCGCCCCTGCGCTAGGGCCTTGGCGCCGCGCGCTGGTGCCGGCAGCATGGGAGGGCCGCGGCAGTCCGCCGCAGACGGGCGGGCGAGGGCGGCGAATCCCCGGGCGATTCTCATGCTGCGGCGCGGAGAGACGCAGCTTTTTTCGGCGGTTGTCGTCCCCGGTCACACCCGGCCCAAGATTTCGTCTGAAAGCCCCGCCGACGCAACATGTTGTGTCCGCCCCTCCGGCAGTCGGGGCACCTAGTGCGCTGAATCGCGCCGAGCGCCGCTGTCGGGCGCCTTGGCGGTTTAAATTCTCTTGTCATGTGGTAAAGTGTTCGCGATACGAACGGCACGCGCGACTCGGGCATGACGTGCCCACAACGACCGGCAGGGGACAGGCAGATGATGGGCCGAAGGGAGCCTCCTTCGAAGGGTGAAGTTGACAAGCCCTTGGGGTTTGACGATTTCGACCTGCGCCTTGGCGACCTGATGCGCGGCGAACGTGCGACAATCGGCAAATCCCTTCTGGACGTGCAGCGCGAACTGAAGATTCGCGCCAGCTACATAGCCGCGATCGAGAATTGCGATGTCGCCGCTTTCGAGACCCCGGGCTTCATCGCAGGCTATGTCCGGTCCTATGCGCGCTATCTGGGGATGGACCCGGAATGGGCCTATCGCCGTTTCTGCGACGAGGCGAATTTCACCGTCGCGCACGGCATGTCCGAAGCCTCGCGCCAGCGCAAACCCGCGCCCGCGACGCGCCCGCGCAAGGAATATTCCGACCCGCTGGCCGATCCGAACGCGCCCTTTCTGCCCAGGCCCGACCCTTGGTATTCGCGCATTGAGCCCGGCGCCGTCGGGTCGTTCGCCGTTCTGGTGACGTTGATCGCCTTTCTCGGCTACGGCGGGCTGTCGGTGCTGCGCGAGGTGCAGCGCGTGCAGCTTGCCCCGGTGGATCAGGCCCCCGGCGTGATCGCCGATCTCGACCCGCTCGACAGCGTCGCGCCGCTCCTCAACGATGGCGAGGGCCCCACGGTCCTGTCGCAGGGCGACAGTTCCGGCGTTTCGGCGCCGGCGACCGATGCGCTTGACCGGCTCTATCGCCCGCAGGCGCTTGACCTGCCGGTGATGACGGCCCGCGACGGCCCGATCTCGGCGATCACGCCCGACCGTGTGGCGCGGGCCGAAGGCGGCGAAAGCGGCCTCGCCGACGACCCGGCCGAGGAAACGCCGGTCCGCGTCGTGGCCGAAGGGCCGCCGATGGTGGAAATCCTCGCCGTGCGCCCGTCCTGGGTGCGGGTGCAGGCCGCCGACGGAACGGTTCTGTTCGAGAAGATTCTCGACGCGGGCGAACGCTATTCCGTGCCCCAGACCGAAGAGCCCGCGCGCCTGCGCGCCGGCAATTCGGGCTCGGTCTATTTCCTTGTGAATGGCGAGGCTTTCGGCCCCGCCGCACCGGGGGCCAATGTCGCCAGCAACGTCAACCTGTCCGCAGCCGCCTTGCGCGACACCTTTCAGACCGCCGATCTCAGCCGCGACCCGGATCTGGCGCGAATGGTCGACGTGGCCGACGCCGGCCGCTGAGCGGTTGCCCCCCTCCCGTATCCCCGTGCAAGCCCGGCAACGGGATGATGGCGCGCGGTAACCATTGCGCCCGCCTCCGGACGCCGGGCGCCGCGCCGCGCTGCCCGGCCGTTGCCCCGTGCTGCGCGGCGGGCTATCTTTGGCGGGAAACCAGATCACAAGGCTGCTGACCATGTCGCTCAACCATATCCGCCCATGGCGCAACATCTATCGCCGCAAGTCACGCCGGATCATGGTGGGCAATGTGCCGGTGGGGGGCGATGCGCCGATCACCGTGCAGACGATGACCAACACGCTGACCACGGATGTGCCCGCCACGATCGCGCAGGTTCAGGCCGCCGCCGAGGCCGGGGCGGATATCGTGCGCGTCTCCACCCCCGACGAGGCCAGCACGCGGGCCCTGCGCGAGATCGTGCGCGAAAGCCCGGTGCCGATCGTGGCCGACATCCATTTCCACTATCGCCGCGCGATCGAGGCCGCCGAGGCCGGCGCGGCCTGCCTGCGCATCAACCCGGGCAATATCGGCGATGCCGCCCGCGTGCGCGAGGTGATCCGCGCCGCCCGCGACCACGGCTGTTCCATCCGCATCGGCGTGAATGCCGGCAGTCTGGAACGGCACCTGCTGGAAAAATACGCCGAGCCCTGCCCGGAGGCGATGGTCGAAAGCGGGCTCGACCATATCCGCATCCTGCAGGACAACGATTTTCACGAGTTCAAGATTTCCTGCAAGGCGTCCGATGTCTTTCTGGCCGCTGCCGCCTATCAGGCGCTGGCCGATGCGACGGATGCGCCGATCCATCTGGGCATCACCGAGGCCGGCGGGTTGATGACGGGCACGATCAAATCGGCCATCGGGCTGGGAAACCTTCTGTGGATGGGCATCGGCGACACGATCCGCGTGAGCCTCTCGGCCGATCCGGTGGAAGAGGTGCGCGTGGGCTACGAGATCCTCAAGGCGCTGGGTTTGCGCCACCGCGGCGTCAACATCATCTCCTGCCCCTCCTGCGCCCGGCAGGGATTCGACGTGATCGCCACGGTGGAGAAACTCGAAAAGCGGCTCGAACACATCAAGACGCCCATGAGCCTGTCGATCATCGGCTGCGTCGTCAACGGACCGGGCGAGGCGCTGATGACCGATGTGGGCTTCACCGGCGGCGGCGCGGGCAGCGGCATGGTCTATGTGGCCGGAAAGCAGAGCCACAAGATGAGCAACGAGCGGATGATCGACGAGATCGTCGAACTGGTCGAAACCCGCGCCGCGCAGATCGAGGCGGAGGGCGAGGCCGAGGCCGAGGCCACGCCCCAGTCCGAACCCGCGCAATAGCAGGGCCATCCGCTGCACCGGCCGCTGGCTTGGTTCAGTGG
>SKUV01000120.1 GCA_007129775.1 Paracoccaceae bacterium
GCGGCGCGGCGTCTGCGGCGCCGCGCGGGATGCCCGGGCGCAGATGTTTCCGTTGTCAGCCGGCGAAGATCTGGACCGCGTAGACCCGCCCGCAGGAGGCCCGGTGCGGCGCCACCGCCCCGGCATGGGCGACCCTTGTCAGGCGCGGATGCAGAAGGTTCGTCCGGTGCCCGGGCGAGGCCATCCATTGCGCCACCAGATGCGCCGCGAGACTGGCGTAGCTGTGCGCCCCGATTGGCTGGCCGCGCCGGTTGGTGAAATGGCAGGCGCCGGCGTTGCGCACGAATACCGGTTGTCCGTCGATCTGGTAGCGGTGGACCATGGCGATATTCTCTGCGCCCGCGCGACTGCCATAGCCACCGGCGGCCAGCCGCGCGCCGAGCGAATCGAGCCCGCCCTGCAGCGCGGGCGCATGGGTCAGCGTCGCGGTGCGCGCCATCCAGCGGGCATGGGCCTCTGCGACCGGGCGCAGCGATGGCGCGTCCGTCAAGGGGCGCAGCCCCGACCGGCAGCGTGTGTGATTGACCTCGGCGAGGATCGCCGCATCCAGAAGCGCCGTGTTCAGCGCCGCCTGATCGGCCGGCACCGGTGCGCCGGCACCGGCGGGCATCGCCCGTATGCAGGCTTCGGCTGTTCCTGTGACCGAGATCGAAAGCAGGGCCGCCAGCGCGGCCGCGAAGAGGCTGGAAGACAGATTCCGGGACATCCCTACACCCTTGTCAGACGCCCCCACGGCCAGAGCGTCGCCGCGCTGACCTAACGAAGTGTTTACAGGGTCATTCGGGCAGGAATTTGTCTTTGCGGAGTTTTTGCCAAATTGCGCCGAAACCGACCGACAGCGCGAAGGCGACCGCCGCCACGGCGACGATGCTCGGCCCGGCCGGGGTGTCCTGCTGCAGCGACAATTGCAGTCCGGCGAAGACCGCGCCCGCCCCGATCAGCGCGGCGATCGCCGCCATCGCCTCGGGGCCGCGGGCGAAGTTGCGCGCGGCGGCGGCCGGTATGATCAGCATCGCCGCGATCAGCAGCGCCCCCACCACCTTCAGCGCCACGGCCACCACCACCGCGAGCGCCAGCGTCAGCACCAGCCGCTCGCGCCCCGGGTCGATGCCCGAGGCATGGGCCAGATCCTCGCTCAGTGTCGCGGTCAGAAGCGCCCGCCAGCGCCAGCCCAGAAGCGCCAGCACCAGCGCCGAGCCCGAAGCGATCACCGCCAGATCGGCGCGGCTGACGGCGAGGATGTCGCCGAATAGAAAGGCCGACAGATCCACCCGCACCCCCGGCAGGAAGGACACCGCCACCAGCCCGAAGGCCAGCCCCGAATGGGCCAGCACACCCAGCGTCGTGTCCATGGCCCAGCCGCGCCCGGCCAGCGTCGACACGGTCAGCGCCATCAGCAACGCGACCCCGAGCACGCCCGCAAAGATCGAGATCGAGAAGCCGAGCGCCAGCGCCACGCCGAGAATCGCGGCATGGGCGGTGGCATCGCCGAAATAGGCCATCCGGCGCCAGACCACGAAACAGCCCAGCGGCGCGGCGGCCACCGCCACCATCAGCCCCGCGAGGATCGCCCGGACAAAGAAATCGCCCAGAAGCGCGCTCATCTCCCCGCCTCTTGGCCATGCGGATGATCGTGATCATGGCTGTGGTCGTGATCGTGGCGATAAAGCGCCAGCGCCCCGCCGGTGCCATAGCCGAAAAGCGCCCGGTATTCCGGGGCGTTCGACACCACCTTGGGCGTGCCCTCGCAGCAGACATGCCCGTTGAGGCAGATCACCCTGTCGGAGGCGCTCATCACCACATGCAGATCGTGGCTCACCGACAGGACGGCGCAGCCAAGTTCGGCGCGGACATCCTCGATCAGCCGGTAGAAGGCGGCGACACCGGGCTGGTCGAGCCCCTGGGTGGGTTCGTCGAGCACGAGGATCTCGGGGTCCGCCAGCAGCGCACGGGCCAGCAACACGCGCTGGAACTGGCCCCCCGAAAGCACCGTCATCTGTTTCGCCTCCGATCCCGGAACGCCGACGCGGGTCAGCACCTCGGCGATGCGGTGCGCGGTCTGGCGCCGGGGCAGGGACAGAAAGCGCGCCACACTCATGGGAAGGGCCGCGTCGATATGCAGCCGTTGCGGGACATAGCCGATCCGCAGCCCGGCCTTGCGCATGACCCGGCCCCGGCGCGGCTGCACGATACCCAGAAGCACCCGCAGCAGCACCGACTTGCCCGACCCGTTCGGCCCGACGATGGTGACGATCTCGCCCGGATCGATGCGGAAATCCACATCCCGCAGGACGGGCGGGCCTCCGAAGCCCACCGAAACGCCGGAAGCAGCGATCAGGCTCATGCGCCGACGCCTGCATTGTCGTTGCCTTCGCCAGCGGCTGCGCGGCAGCGGGCGCAGAGGCCGATCGCCTCGATCGCGGCGCCCTCGACGGCGAAATCCGCACCGGCGGCGGCGGCTTCCAGCGCGGCGCGCAGGCGCAGGCCCGGCGCCTCGGCCAGCGCGTTGCAGTCGCGACAGATCAGGAAAACCGCCTCGTGTCCGGCGTCGGAATCGTCGGTGGTATGCATACAGGCGGCAAAGGCGTTCAGCCGCTGGATGCGATGGGCAAGCCCGTGGGTCACGAGAAAGTCGAGCGCGCGATAGGCTACCGGCGGCTGGTGCCCGAAGCCATCGGCGGCGAGCCGGTCGAGCACCTCATAGGCGCCCAGCGCCTTGTGCGTCTCCAGCAAAATCTCCAGCACCCGGCGCCGCACCGGGGTCAGACGCAGCCCCTTGTCGGCACAGACAGCCTCGGCCCGGGCGAGCATCGTGCCGACGCAGTGGCGGTGATCATGGGTCTGGAAAGCCAGCGCCGGATCCTCGGCGGCTGTGACCTCGTGCTGGGGTTTTTCGGGCATCGATGCACCTTGAACTGTTATACCGTAACATATACTTCGACCGGCGAGCCGACAACAAGGAGAGCCTCCACATGCGTTACTCAGTTACTCTGCTTTGCACCGCGCTGGCCAGCCCCGCCATGGCGGAGGTGCCGGGCGTGATGACGGGCACGCCAGTCGTGCACTCGCTGGTGTCGAAGGTCATGGGCGATCTGGGCACGCCGGACGTGCTGCTGGATCGCGGCGGCGATCCGCATGCTTTCCAGCTGCGCCCGACACAGGCGCGGGCGCTCGCTTCGGCCGACCTCGTGTTCTGGATCGGCCCCGAGCTGACGCCCTGGATGGCGCGCGCGATCGACGGGACGGAGGCCCAGGGCAGGGTTGTGACGCTGCTCGAGGCGGAGGGCCTCTTTCTTAAGGATTACGCGGAGGGGCACAGCCACGCGCATGATCACGGCCACGACCACGGGCACAGCCATGACGACGATCATGACCATGGCCACGACCACGGGCACAGCCACGACGACGATCATGACCATGGCCACGACCACGAGCACAGCCACGACGACGATCATGGCCACGACCACGGGCACAGCCACGACGACGATCATGACCATGGCCACGACCACGGGCACAGCCACGACGACGATCATGGCCACGACCATGGGCACAGCCATGACGACGATCATGACCATGGCCACGACCACGGGCACAGCCACGACGACGATCATGATCATGGCCACGACCATGGGCATTCCCATGATCACGGGCATGACCACAGCCATGACGGCACCGATCCCCATGCGTGGCTCTACCCCGACAATGCACGGGCCTGGCTCGATCTCATCGCGGCGGAATTGTCCGAACTGGACCCGGCCAACGCCGCGACCTACGCTGCCAACGCCGCTGCCGGTCGCGCGGCTATCGACGCGGCCGAGGCCCGCACGCGCGAGATACTCGCGCCCGTGGGGGATGCGCCGATCATGGTCTTCCACGATGCCTATGGCTATTTCGCCGAAGCCTTCGGTGTGACCATCGCCGGCACCATCACCCTCGGCGACGCTGCGGCCCCCGGCGCGGCGCGGTTGACGGAAATGCAGCGCATTCTGGCCGAGGATGGCGTTGTCTGCGTCTTCCCCGAGGTCAATCACGCGCCGGTCTATGCCGAGATGCTGGTGGAGGGCACCGAAGTGCGGCTCGGCGGGCTGCTGGACCCGGCCGGTGTCGCGATGGAGCCGGGCGCGGCGCTCTACCCCGATCTTCTCACCGGCCTCGCCCAGACCATCGCCGACTGCGTTACCGAAAGCTGACGGCGCCTGCTCCCTGCCCGGCCATCCGGGCAGGGGGGGACGCGCGGAAACGGGCCGCGCCGGCCGCTGGCCTGTCAGGGGCCGTCCCGCCTGCCCGCCGGGTCAGAGCATCCCCGGCACCACCTGATCCGGCGGCCGGTGCCCGTCGGCGAAGGTCTTGATGTTGATGATCACCTTCTCACCCATCTCCACACGCCCTTCCAGCGTGGCGCTGCCCATATGCGGCAGTAGCACCACATTGGGCAATGCGCGCAGCCGCGGATTGACGTTGTGGCCGTGCTCGAAAACGTCGAGCCCGGCCCCCGCAAGCTCGCCCGCGCGCAGACCCCGGGTCAGCGCATTCTCGTCGATCACCTCCCCGCGCGAGGTGTTCACGATCACCGCCGAGGGTTTCATCAGCTTCAGGCGCCGGGCGTTCATGAGATGAAAGGTGGAGGGCGTATGCGGACAGTTCACCGACAGGATATCCACCCGCGCGACCATCTGATCGAGGCTGTCCCACCACGTCGCCTCGAATTCCTCCTCGGTCTCGGGGCGCAGGCGCTTGCGGTTGTGATAGTGGATTTGCAGCCCGAAGGCGCGCGCCCGCCGCGCCACGGCCTGCCCGATCCGCCCCATGCCGAGAATGCCCAGCCGCCGGCCGCCCAGCCGGCCGCCCAGATTGCCCATCGGTGACCATCCCTGCCATTCGCCCGCCTGCATCGCCGCGAGCCCCTGCGGAATGCGCCGCACCACCGCCAGCATCAGCGCCAGCGTCATGTCGGCCGTGTCCTCGGCCAGCACGCCGGGGGTGTTTGACACCAGAATCCCGCGCTGCCGTGCCGTGGCCACGTCGATATGATCGACCCCGGCGCCGTAACTTGCGATCAGCTTCAGCCGCTCGCCGGCCTGCGCCAGAAGGCCGGCGTCGATCCGGTCGGTGATGGTGGGCACCAGAACATCCGCCGCGCGCATGGCTGCGGCCAGCTCGTCGCGGCTCATGGGCGTGTCGGGGTCGCGCAGCGCGACGTCGAACAACTCCGTCATCCGTGTCTCCACGGCTTCGGGCAACCGTCGCGTCACGACAACACTCAGCCGCTTTGTGGGCATGGCCCTCTCCTTAGCGCTTGGCGGCCTGCCGCCTCGCTGGCATGGTGACGCAACACGGGGCGGTTCACAAGCACCCGAAGGGACGGCAGCGCAATAATCTTGCGCCGTCATGAGGCAGACAGACGCAACAGAACCGACGAGCAGGCATGACAGTGAATCGTCCAAGGGCGGCGCGGCTTCTGGCCATCGTCGCCGCGGCCCTTCTGGGGCTGACCGGTGTGCCGGGAAGTCCACCGGGTGCCGCATCCGCCAGCACCGCAACCTACGAGAGGGGCGCGGTCACGGGCCTTCCGATCCCGCGCTTCGTGTCGCTGCGCTCCTCTGAGGGCCGCGCCCGGCGCGGCCCCGGCCTGACCCACCGTATCGACTGGGTCTACAAGCGCCACGGTATGCCCCTGCGGGTTACGGCGGAGTTCGAGCACTGGCGCCGGATCGAGGATAACGAGGGCGCTGGCGGCTGGATGCATTACTCGCTGCTGTCGGGCAACCGTACCGCGCTGGTGCAAACCGACATGCTGCCGCTGCGTATCCGTGCCGATGATCACGCCGCCATAGCCGCCTATCTCGAGGCCGGTGTCGTTGCCCGCATCGTCAGTTGCGGCCCCGAATGGTGCCGGCTGAACGCCGATGGCCTGCGCGGCTGGGCGCCGAAATCGGCTCTCTGGGGCGTCGCGCCGGACGAAACCATCAACTGATCCGGCCCCATTCGCCCGGCCCGGAAACGCATGCAGCGCCTGCGGCCGGGCGACGCGCGCAGCGCGGCGCAACACGAAAATGGCTTGCGCCGAAGGCGCGCAATAAGGTCACCGCGCGGTTTCGCCGCAACAATGGCATATGGCGGCGACGGACTATTGGGCCGGCGGGGTTCAGTCGAAGATGCCGGTCACCCGGCCCAGCAGCATGAAGGCGCGGGCGGTGCGTGTGTCGGACAGCCGGGCAAGGTCCTCGTCGCTGGCGCTTTTCTCGAATTCCACCAGCATCCGGTCGAACTGGCGCAGGAAATGGTGGGCCGCGTCGCGAAAGACCGGGTCCTCGCGCATCCGCCCGCTGGCCAGCGCGAGGCAGGAGCGGTCACGGATCCCGCCGAGCCCGGCAACCGCGCCGCCCCGCGCACCCCCGGCGAAGGCGCGCCACAATTCCGGCCGCGCCCTGTCGGGGCGCAGGTCGTCCATGTAGATCCCGTCCTCGCTCAGCAGCGTCAGCACATCCTGCGATGCCCGGATCAGCCGCGCCGCGCGCGGATCCTCCAGCGCCAGCCGCAGTGCGCGGAATCCCGCCTTGTCGTCGCGGGTTTCGGGAAAGTTGAGCGCGCGCAGGAAATCCTCCACCGATATGGGCGAGGCCAGCGCCTCGGCCGGGGTGCCCAGCGCCAGCGAGGGCTGCGGATCGGCCGGGTCGGGCTTCGGCACCGTCAGCGCGGCCTTGCGGTCGGCCGAGGCCACCACCGCCTCGGTGTCCCGGCGCGAGGTGAAGACGGCGATGGCGGTTTCGGTCTTCTTCTGCGCCGCCGCGATCTCGTCGAGCTTGCGGGCCACGTCGGGGGCCAGCCCCTGCGCCGCATGGGCCTGACTTTGCGCGATATAGGCTTTGCGCAAGGCTTCGATCGAGGCCTGCAGGTCGGCCGCCTCCGCCCGCAGCATCCGCGCGCTGCGCAGGGTCAGTGCCGCGACCCAGATCAGCGCCACCGGCAGGAACACCCCCAGCAGGGTCAGCACCAGAAAGGCCGGGCCGGCGCTGTCCTCGCCGCTCGGCTCGGCCAGCAGGAAAAAGCCCGCCACGATCAGCAGCCAGAGCACGCTGAGCCCGGCGGCCACGGCGTCGGCGGCGTGCAGGCGCTCGCCCCGCGCCGCACCGGGGCGGCCGAAGGGGCTGCGCAGGGCCTGCGCCTGCGCTACTTTCGCCGGGGCGAAACGCGCGCCCTCCGGTTCGATGGGCGTGCCGCCAGGGGTTTCGGTTCTGGTCGTCTCGGCCATGGTCATTCCTGCCCCGCTGTCATGCGACACCCCCGGCGCGCGTTCGCTTTCGCCACGGCAGGCCCCGGCGCGGTGGCGGGCCTAACGGTATTCGATCCGCAGCACCTCATAGCTGCGGGATCCGCGCGGTGTGGCCACATCGACGCTGTCGCCCTCGTCCTTGCCGATCAGCGCGCGGGCAAGCGGCGATTTCAGGTTCAGCAGGCCCGCCTCGATATTGGCCTCCACCTCGCCCACGATCTTGTAGGTCCGCGCTTCTTCGGTCTCCTCGTCGATGATCGTGACGGTCGCGCCGAATTTGATGGAACCCGAAAGCCGCGCCGGGTCGATCACCTCGGCGCGCCCGATGACCGCTTCCAACTCGCGAATCCGGCCCTCGATGAAGCTCTGTTTTTCTCGGGCGGCGTGGTATTCGGCGTTTTCCGACAGATCGCCATGCTCGCGCGCCTCGGCGATTGCGCGGATGATCGCCGGACGCTCGGTCGATTTCAGTTCGCGCAATTCCCGGTCAAGCGATTCGTACCCTTGGCGGGTCATCGGTATCTTTTCCATGGCATCCGCATCTCGTTCAGGGTGGCACCGCCGGATTGACCGCAATCGGGCGGCGGGCCCGTTGTCGGCCCGTTCGCGAATACCTGATAACACCGGCCCCCCGAATGCAAGAGCCGCGCCGGGCTGGTGTGCAGTTTCCCGCCGCGCCGCCCGGCCGTCGCACGGCTGCAGCGCTGCGCGCGGAATTGACGCATCGCCTTGCATCGGGCTAGGTATCGCCCGACCTGATTGGCGGGGCATACGAAAACGGTATCCCCCGCGCTCACAAGCACGACCCGGAGGATACATGAACGCCGTAGAACGCGAAGCCATGGACTATGACATCGTCATCGTGGGGGCCGGCCCGGCGGGGCTGTCGGCGGCGATCCGGCTCAAGCAGCTAGATCCCGAATGCTCGGTGGTTGTGCTCGAGAAGGGCTCCGAGGTGGGGGCGCATATCCTGTCGGGCGCGGTGCTCGACACCTCGGCGCTGGACCGGCTGTTGCCGGAGTGGCGCGAGCAGGGCGCGCCGATCAACGTGCCGGTGCAGCGCGATCTGTTCTACATGCTCGGGCCGGCTGGGCAGTTGCGCATTCCCAATGCGGTGATGCCGCCGCTGATGAACAATCACGGCGCCTATATCGTGTCCATGGGCAATGTCTGCCGCTGGATGGCCGAACAGGCCGAGGCGCTGGGGGCGGAGGTCTTTCCCGGCATGGCGGCCTCGGAACTGATCTATGGCGATGACGGGCGGGTCAGCGGCGTTGTCGCCGGCGAGTTCGGCAAGGCCCCCGATGGCACCCCCGGCCCGAACTACGAACCCGGCATGATCCTGCGCGGCAAATATGTCTTCCTGTGCGAGGGCGCCCGGGGGTCGCTGTCGAAAGAGGCGATTGCGCGTTTCGATCTCGCCGCCGATGCCGAGCCGCAGAAATACGGCCTCGGGATGAAGGAGATCTGGGAGATCGACCCCGAAAAGCACCGCGAGGGTACGGTCGTGCACACGATGGGCTGGCCGCTCGACAAGAACGCCGGCGGCGGCAGCTTCATCTACCATCTGGACAACAACCAGGTCTATGTGGGCTTCGTGGTGCATCTGGATTACCGCAATCCGCACCTTTTTCCCTACATGGAATTCCAGCGCTTCAAGCATCACCCGATGGTGGCCGAGCTGCTCAAGGGCGGCAAGCGCGTGGCCTATGGCGCGCGGGCCATCACCGAGGGCGGCTGGCAGTCGATCCCCAGGCTCACCTTCCCCGGCGGCGCGCTGCTGGGCTGTTCGGCGGGGCTGGTGAATGTGCCGCGGATCAAGGGCAACCACAACGCGATGCAATCGGGCATCGAGGCCGCCGAGGCCGCCCATGCGGCGCTGGCCGAAGGCCGCGGCGGCGACGAACTTGTGGCCTATGAAAAGGCTCTGCGCAGTGGCCCGGTCGCGCGCGACCTCAAGCCCGTGCGCAACGTCAAGCCGCTGTGGTCGCAGAACGGGCTGATGAGTTCGCTGATGCTGGGCGGGTTCGACATGTGGGTGGCCAATATCACCGGCTGGAACCCGCTGGGCACCAAGCGCCACGGCAAATCCGATGCCGAAAGCACCGGCGAGGCGCATCGCTTCTACGAAATCGAGTATCCCAGGCCCGATGGCGTTCTGTCCTTCGACCGGCTGACCAATGTCGCCTATTCCTTCACCAACCACGAGGAAAACCAGC
>SKUV01000390.1 GCA_007129775.1 Paracoccaceae bacterium
GCCGTGCCGGCCGATTTCGACCGGCAGGGCCCGGTGCCGGCCGCTCAGGACGTGGTGCAGCGCAACAGCCAGATGTCGAACCGCGCGTGATCGAGCGCGTTGAGCGCGGGGCTCGCCGCGTTCATCCAGCCCTCGAAAACCGCGCCCTCGGGCACGAGCGCATCGTGGATCGTGACAAATGCGAAGGCATCGGCAGCCGGGTTCTCGACCGGATAGCGGCAGTCGGTAAGCGTGATCGTCAGCCGGCCGAACGTGGCCGAGCCGCCGGTCTCCACGCGCAGGTCGGAGGTCGTGCCGGACACCTTGTCGAGCCCGCGCAGCACCGCGCCTGGCGCGCTGGCAACCTCTTGTTGCACCTGCGCGGCTGGCGCGCCGGGCAGCAGCAGCAGCAGGCCAAGCCCGGCCGCCAGAAGGAAGGCCCGCGCCGGGCTCATGGCAACGCCTCGCCCGCCTCGGCCGGTGCGGCCCCCTCGCCGCTCCCGGTCACAAAGCGCAACAGCAGCGTCACAAGGCTGATCGCGCTCTGCGTATCCTCGATCGCCGCGCCGGGCGGCAGCTCAAAGGGCGAGCCACCGGGCAGGATCTCCAGATACGTCCCGCCCAGAAGCCCCTCGGCAGAGACGCTGATCGCGCTGTCCTCCGGAAGGGACAGGCCGTCGATCAGGCTCAGGCGCAGATCGGCGCGGAATGTTTCGGGGTTGAGCGTCATCTCTGTCACCGAACCGATGCGCACTCCGGCCATACGCACATCGGTGCCGACCCCCACGCCCTCGGCCGAGCGGAAAGAGGCCGTCAGCTCGTAGCCCGCGCGCGGCCCGGAAAAGCCGGTCACCTGCGCCGAATAGGCCAGAAACCCAGCCGCCGCCGCGATCACCGCGGCGCCCAGCGCGATTTCGGTCATGCTGTAGCCCTGCGCCATGGCGCTGCCTTTCCTTCTGCCCGGCTCCGACTGCCGAAGGCTCGCGTAACGACGCGCGGCCGCGGCCCCTATTCCGGCTGCCAGGCCTCGTAGTCGCGCGGCGTCTCGGGGCGTTTGCGGCGAATGGAGCCGTCGGGGGCATAGGCCTGAGCCGTCCCGGTCAGGTTGGGCAGATGCGGCTTTTCCCACGGCTTGCGCGGCAGTTCGGCCTCGGTCGGCGGCGTGTCCCATGTGTGGTGGAGCCAACCGTGCCAGTCGGGCGATACCCGGCTCGCCTCGGCCTCGCCGTTGAAGATGACCCAGCGGCGCTTGCCGTCGCTTGTCTGGTAATAGACGTTGCCCTCGGCATCCTCGCCCACGCGCTGGCCCTTGCGCCATGTGAAGAACTGCGTGCCGAAGGTCTGACTGTTCCACCATGTCACGAGCCGAAGCAGGAAACCCATTGCCTGATCCCTTGTCTTGCGGACCGCCCAGCCGGGCCGCATCGCCGTATGTCTATGCCGCACAGAGGCGCGCAGGTCCAGCCCGCGCGCCCCTCGCGACGCACTTGGCCGCCGGCGCCGGTGTCGGCGCCTCAGCGCCCCTCGAATTCCGCCGTCCGCTTGTCGAGAAACGCCAGAACGCCCTCGTTGAAATCCCGGCTGCGGCCCAACTCTCCCTGCAACGACGCCTCCAGCGTCAACTGATCGGCCAGCGGGTTGGAATGGGCCGCCCGCATCGCCTTGCGGATCTGGCGGAAAGCGAAGGTCGGGCCGGTGGCGAGGCTGCGGGCGCGTTCCTGCCAATGGGTGGCAAAGATGTCGTCGGGCACCGCCTCCCAGATCATGCCCCATTCGGCGGCGCGCCGGGCCTCGATCTTTTCGGCGAAGAGCGCCGCCCCCATGGCCCGCGCCAGCCCGACCTGCCGCGGCAGCGCCCATGTGCCGCCGGCATCCGGCATAAGCCCGATCCGGCTGAAAGCCTGCATGAAGGCCGCGCTTTCGGCGGCGATCACCACATCGCAGATCAGCGCCAGATTCGCCCCGGCCCCGGCAGCAATGCCGTTCACCGCCGCGATCACCGGCACGGCGCAATCGGTGATCTGCGCCAGCATCGGTTCGTAATCGTCGCGCAGAAGCTGTTCTAGATTGAGATCGGCGGCGCCGCGCGCATCGCCCAGATCCTGGCCTGAGCAAAAGGCACGTCCCGCCCCCGTCAGCACCACCACGCGGGACTTCGCCGCGACCTCTGGCAGCGCGTGGCGCAATTCGGCCCGCATCTGGGCATTGAGCGCATTCATCACATCCGGCCGGTTCAGGGTGATCACCCCGACGCCGTCCGCCACCTCGACCGTGATCGCCTCGTATTCCATCCGGCGCAGCCCCTTTCCGGCGGGCGCTGCCCCGGGCCGCGCCATGGCACAGGCCCCGGTCAGTCGCCCATCAGTTCCTTCAGGCGCGCGCGCTCTTCCTCGGTCAGCCGCTTGGGCAGCGCCTCGGGCGTCACGCGCCGCCGCCGGAGGTAGACCAGCGAGGTGCCCAGCGCCAGCACAAACATCGCCGGCGCCGATACCCACAGGATCAGGTTGACCCCGTCAGCCTGCGGGCGCAGCAGCACATATTCGCCGAAGCGGTCCACCAGAAAGGCCAGAACCTCGTCATTCGTGTCGCCCTCGACCAGACGCTCGCGCACCAGAAGGCGCAGGTCGCGGGCGAAATCGGCGTTGGATTCGTCCACCGATTCATTGCGGCAGACGAGGCAGCGCAACTCCTTCGTCAATTCGCGCGCACGCGCCTCCAGCGCGGGATCGTCGAGGATCTCGTCGGGAAGGACAGCCAACGCCGGGCCGGGCGCACCGCCGCCCGTGGCAAGCGCCACAGCCAGAGCCAAGGCTGCGAAACCGCGCCGGATCATTCCGCCGCCACCGTTTTGGGCCCCTTGGGCGGTGTCGGCTGGCGCCGGGCACCCGCGGCCACGCGATAGCGCCGGTCGCTGAGCGACAGGAACCCGCCGAGCGCCATGATGATACACCCCGCCCAGAGCCAGTTCGCGAAGGGCTTGATATAGGTGCGCACGGTCCAGCCACCGTCGTCCTGCGGATCACCGATCACCAGGTAAACGTCGCGGATGAAGCCGTAATCGATCGCGGCCTCGGTCGTGGGCATTCCGGCCACCGGATAGAAACGCCGCTCGGGCGTCAACTGGTCGATGAACCGCCCGTCACGCTCCACATCGATGAAGGCCATGGTGGAGGTGTAGTTCGGCCCCTGCACCCGGCGCACATCCTGCAGCGTGAGGGTGTAGCCGGCATGTTCGAACGGCTCTCCAAGATAGGCCACGCGGATATCCTCGGTCTCCCACGCCATCAAGCCGGCCACCGCAAAGACCGTCACGCCGACCCCGGCATGAGCGATGGACTTGCCCCAATCCGCGCGCGGCAGCCGGAACAGCCGCGCGAAGCGCTTGGCGAAGGCGCCGCGCCCGGTGCGAGACCACAGATCGACAGCCGATCCCAGCACCACCCAGACCCCGAGCAGCGCGCCCACCGGCCCCAGCGCCGAGTGACCGGTCTGGATCGCCCAGACGAGCGAGCCCACCGCCATGGACAGCACGAGCACCGGCCAAAGCGGCTGCATCGTGCGGCGAAGATCGCCGCGCTTCCATGGCAGCAGCGCCCCGATGGGCAGGATCGCCGCCAGCGCCACGAAAAACGGCGTGAAGGCCATGTTGAAGAACGGCGGCCCCACCGAGAGCACGCGGTCGAACACCATTTCGGCGACCAGCGGCCAGATCGTTCCAACGAAGACCACGAAGGACGACACCGCCAGCAGAACGTTGTTCATCACCAGACCCGATTCGCGACTGACCGTCCCGAACACCCCCTTGGCCTCCATCGCCTGCGACCTGACGGCAAAGAGCGTGAGCGCGCCGCCCATGAAGGCCACGAGGATCATCAGGATGAAGATGCCGCGCTCCGGGTCCATGGCGAAGGCGTGAACGCTGGTCAAAAGGCCCGAGCGGACGATGAAGGTGCCGATCAGCGAGAAGCCGAAGGCGAGAATCGCAAGCAGGATGGTCCAGCTTTTCAGCGCTTCGCGCTTTTCCACGACGATCGCGGAATGCAAGAGCGCAGTGGCGAAGAGCCACGGCATGAAACTCGCGTTCTCGACCGGATCCCAGAACCAGAACCCGCCCCAGCCAAGCTCGTAATAGGCCCACCAGGAGCCCAGAGCGATACCGATGGTCAGAAAAACCCAGGCCGCCAGCGTCCACGGCCGCACCCAGCGGCCCCATGCGGCATCCACGCGCCCCTCGATCAGCGCGGCGATGGCAAAGCTGAAGGCCATGCTCAGCCCGACGTAGCCCACATACAGAAACGGCGGATGCAGCGCGAGGCCGATATCCTGCAGAAGCGGGTTGAGATCGCGCCCGTCCAGCGGCGGCACCGTCATCCGGATGAAGGGGTTGGAGGTGAAGATCGTGAAGGCGAAGAACGACGCCGCCACCGCCGATTGCACCGCCAGAACCCGCGCGCGCAGGGTCGCTGGCAGGTTGCCGCCGAACCACGCCGCGGCGGCCCCGAACAGCGTCAGGATCAGCACCCACAGCAGCATGGAGCCTTCGTGGTTCCCCCAGACGCCGGAAATCTTGTAGATCAACGGCTTGGCGGTATGCGAATTCGACACCACAAGCGAGACCGAGAAATCAGAGGTCACGAAAGCATAGGTCAGCGCAGCAAAAGCGAAGGCCGTCAGCAAGAATTGCGTGGTCGCCATCGGATGGGCGACGGCCATCCAGTCATGCCAGCCCTTGTGCGCGCCCACCAGCGGGATCACCGCCTGCGCCAGTGCAATGGCAAAGGCGAGGATCATCGCGAAATGTCCGAGTTCTACAATCATGGTCTCACCGTCCGTAGCTGATGGTATCTTATCCCTGCTGCCCCCTGCCGCCAAGGGCGATGCGCGCCCGTGTCGCGCCAAAGGCATCACGATCGCGCAGGCGTGAGCCGGCGGGGCGCGCCTTTGCCCGGGCGCGTTCGTGCAACAGGCGCCACATGTCGGCATCTGCAGGCTTTTGCAGGCGGAGACTTCGCGCTATCCTTACCCAAAGCGGCGACAGACCGGCGAGCAGTATGGCAATTCGATTTCTATGGCTTGGCCCCTTTCTGGGGCTTCTCGCGGGCTGTCAGGGCGCGGTGCTGCCCGATGTCACGCGCATGCTGGAACCGGAGGTGCTGCGCACCCATCTCGACGGCCCGCCCGGCGCCGAGCCCGGCACCTGCTGGGGCCGCGACGAAACCCCCGCGGTGATCGAAAGCGTGACCGAACACACGATGATCCAGCCGCCCGAGATCGATGATCGCGGGACGGTGCGCAAGCCCGCGATCTATCGCACCGAGACGATCCAGCGGATCGTGCAGGAACGCGAGGAAATCTGGTTCCGCGCCCCCTGCGACGACGAACTGACGACCGAAATGCTGGCCACGCTTCAGCGCGCGCTGCAAGCCCGGGGCCATTATGACGGGCCGGTCAACGGCCAGTTGACCGGCGTAACCCGTCGCGCCATTCGCGCCTACCAGCGGCCGCAGGGGCTCGACAGCGGGATCCTGTCGCTTCGGGCGGCGCGGCAACTGGGCGTGGTGGCCTATGATCCCGACGATCTGGACGACATCACCCGGATCGCGGTGCCGGGCTAGCCGGCGCGCGGCCCAAGCCGACGGGCCTCAGGCCGGCTGCGGGCGCATCATCAGCCAGATCAGCGCCGCCCCGGCGAGCACCAGAAACGGTACCATCGCCAGATTGACCAGCTGCCAGCCTGCCTCCACCGACCCGCCGGAACAATTCATCAGCCCGCCCGAGGACAGCGATGCGACGAAGACGCCGCCGAAGACGATAAAATCATTCATGCCCTGAATGCGGCCCCGCTCTTCGGGCGCATGCGCGGCGGTCAGCATCGAGGTGGCCCCGATGAAGCCGAAATTCCAGCCGATCCCCAGCAGCACCAGCGCCACGAAGAAGTGGCCCAGTTCCACCCCCATTAGCGCGACCACCCCCGCGCCGGCGAGGATGGCGAGGCCGAGGCCCACGACCCGCTCCGCGCCATACCGCGCGATCAGATGACCGGTAAAGAAGGACGGCGCGAACATCGCCACCACATGGGCCGAGACCACATCGGCCGCATTGGCCGTGGTGAAACCGCAGCCCACCACGGCCAGCGGCGAGGAGGTCATCACGAGGTTCATCAGCGCGTAGGACACCGTGCCGCAGATGATCGCCACGGCGATGCGCGGCTCTCGCAGCATCTCCATCCGGCTGCGGCCGCGGGGCGTATCCGCGGTCGGCCGCGCAGGCGTCGGGATGTCCAGCAGGATGAACAGCAGCATGCCGACGAGGTTGAGCACGATGATCGCAAGGTAGGTGCCGAAGAACGGCACCGCCATACCCTCGGCCGTCACCTTGACCAGTTGCGGCCCGAGGATCGCGGCCAGCAGCCCCCCCGCCATGACGAAGGAAATCGCCTTGGGCCGGAATTCGGGCGTCGCGGTATCGGTTGCCGCAAAGCGGTAAAAGCCCTGCGCCGACATGTAGATACCCGTCAGGAAAGAGCCCAGCAGGAAGATCGGGAAGGACGCCACCATCAGCCCCCATGCTCCGATCGCCGCGCCTGCCGTGCCGCCCAGCGCGCCCACGACGAACCCGCTGCGCCGTCCGTAGCGCTGCATCAGCGCGGCCAGCGGCGTGGCCGAACACATGGAGCCCAGCACGATCAGAGAGATCGGAAGGGTCGCCCAACAGGGGTTGGCCGCGAGCGTGGAACCCGCAAGACCGCCCACGGTAAAGAACATCGGCATCTGCGCGCCGAGGATCGCCTGCGCGGCGACCAGCACCATCACGTTGCGGCGCGCGCGGCGGTCGCTGGCGGGGGCGTCGGGATGGGGCGTTGCAACCATGGCCCTCTCCTAATCCCCGGCATGACGAAGGGAAAGCCCAAAGCGCCGCAATGGCGGGGGCGCGCCGCCAGCGGCGGCAGCGGCGCCGGATCTCCCGGGCGGTATCAGAACGGCGCGCGCAGGGTCAGCCACAGCGCCTTGAGCCAGCGCCGCGGCGACAGCGGGCGGGCCCGGATCGCCGCGACCATGTGCCTCCGCGCGCCCCGCAGATCACCCAGCCGCCGCAAGGTTCCGGCGATTTTCTGGTGATGACGCGCGAGGATTTCGGGCTCGGCGGCGAAGGCCGCGCCGTGCCGCTCCAGTATGCCCTGCAGCCCGGCGAGGCGCTTTTCCAGCGACCGGGTCAGCGAATTGGCGCTGAAGCGCTGGCGCACCAGCGGCGCTTCGACCATGACCAGCGGCCCGAGGCCGGCAAGGCGCAAAACCAGATCCCAATCCACCAACGCGGGCAGACGCGGGTCGAAGCCGCCCACCGCTTCCAGCGCCTCGCGCCGCACCACGAGCATCTGGGTGGAAATGCTGTTCTGAGCCAGCAGGGCGCGCAATTCCTCCCCCTGTCGGGGTATGTCGCCCGGTTTCGGCACGATCGTCATGCCGGCGGTGCCCGCCGGGTCCGCGCCGCCCAGAGCCTCGATGTTCTCGATCTCCATCGCGCACCAGACGGCCACGGCCTCGGGTGCGGCCTCCAGCGCGGCGATCTGGCGCGCCAGCTTGTCGGGCAGCCACAGATCGTCGCTGTCCTGAAACGCGATCAGCCTTCCGCGGGCTGCGTCGATCCCGGTGTTGCGGGCCGCGCTGACGCCGCGGTTGCGGTCGTGCCGCAGCACGCGCAGGCGCGCATCCTCGCGCGCCATCGCCTGCAGAACGCCAAGGGTTCCGTCGCGCGAGGCATCATCGATCGCGATCACCTCGAGATCGGTGAAGGACTGATCGAGCACCGAGGCAATCGCGCTGCGCACGCTGTCCTCGCGGTCATGTGCCGGAACGATCACCGAGACCGCCGGCACCGGCCCGGCGGGCGTTTCTGCGGGCGTTGCGTCGGGCGCGCTCATCCCCGCTCCTTGCGCCAGTTGCCGCTGGCCTCGCTCCAGTATTGGGCGGGCAGGCCGGCCGCGGTCAGATCGCGCCACTGGCCGCGGGCGACCTCCATCGCCGCCGGATCGGCGCCGTCAAAGAGGATGCAGACCCGCTCCAGCGCCGCGGCCTCGGGCGCCGCGACGGGGGCGTTGTCGATCGCGATAAGGCAGGCGGGTGTATTCGCGGCCTCGGGCGCAGGCGCGGGCGATGTGGTCAACAGCACCGGCTGATCCGTGTCATGGGGCCCGCCGGCCAGACCATGCGGAAGAAACCCCTCGGCCGGCACCGCCCAGAGCCGCCGGTCGATCCGGTCGAGCAGTTCCGCCTCGCGCCCCCGCACCAGCACCCGCCAGCCCGCCTGCAGCGACTTTTCCAGCAGGAGCGGCAGGGTCTGCTCCACGGGCGAGCGCGTGAGATGGTAGAACATCACCAGTGCCATCGACCCCTCCACCGCGCCGCCCCGCCATCGCAGGGGCGGCGCGTGGCAGCGCGGCAACGGGCCGGCGCAGGCAGCATCGGCCAACCCATCGGCCAACCCATCGGCCAACCCTGCCCCGGAGCCTGCGCGCCTGTCATCCCGCCTCGAAACGATCCGCGATCAGACGGTCGAGCGCCAGCACGCCCCAGCCAGTGGCACCCTTGGGCGCCAGCGCGGTGGCCTCCTTGCGCAGAGCGACCCCGGCGATGTCGATGTGCAGCCACGGGGTCTCAGACATCACGAAACGCTGCAGAAACTGCGCCGCGGTGATCGCGCTGGCCGGCCGCCCGCCGGTGTTGCGGATATCGGCGATACGCGATTTCAGCGCCTTGTCCCATTCGGGGCCGAGCGGCATGCGCCAGGCGCTTTCGCCCTCGGCGCCGGCGGCGGTCAGGAAATCGGCGCAAAGCGCGTCGTCGTTGGAAAAGAGCCCCGCCGCGTGATGGCCCAGCGCCACGATGATCGCGCCGGTCAGAGTGGCCAGATCGATCATCGCCGCCGGTTTGAACCGGTCCTGCGCATACCACATGGCATCGGCCAGCACGAGCCGCCCCTCGGCATCGGTATTGATCACCTCGATCGTGTCGCCCTTCATGGAGCGCACCACGTCGCCCGGCCGCTGGGCGCGGCCCGAGGGCATGTTCTCGACCAGCCCGACGATGCCCACCACATGGGCCGCCGCGCCGCGCCGGGCCAGCGTGTGCATCACCCCGGCCACGACGCCGGCGCCGCCCATGTCCATGGTCATCTCTTCCATACCCGCGCTGGGCTTGATCGAGATGCCGCCGCTGTCGAACACCACGCCCTTGCCGACAATGGCCAGCGGCGGGCCCTCGGGCGCGCCCGGGCCTTGCCATTCCATCACCACGACACGGGCCGGGCTGTCGGAGCCCTGCGCCACGCCCAGAAGCGCCCCCATCCCGAGGCTGCGCAGGGCCTCTTCCTCCAGCACCTCGACCTTCACGCCCAGTTCGGCCAGCCCGCGCAGCCGCTCGGCGAAGCTTTCGGTGGTCAGGACGTTGGCCGGTTCGTTGACCAGATCGCGCGTGAGCCAGACGCCTTCGGCC
>SKUV01000218.1 GCA_007129775.1 Paracoccaceae bacterium
CGCGCATCTGCCGGCAGATCGGCCGGCCGCGTCACCAGATCGGTGCAAAAGGCCCTTGCATCGGCCAGCCCCATGCCCCGGTGCAGCCCCGCCCGTTCGGCCGCGGGATTGAGGCAAAAGAGCCGGTCGGCATTGCCCTCGCGCAGGACGACGGCAAAGGCGCCCTCAACCGGGCGCGCGCGCAGGGTCCGGTCGCTTGCCAACCGGGGAAACCACATGGAGATGACGCGCCGCTGCATCCCAGCGAATATCCCAGATGCTTGTTGTTCCTGATTTGTTCTTGATAATTTCCCAGCGCATCGAAGTCGAGTCCCCCCCCGCCGGGTCGCAGCGGGGCGCGGCGTGCCAGCGCGTTTCGGCGGCGTTGCTGCCCATGCCCTCGGGGATCAGGCACAGGCCGGTGGCGCCGCCCTCCTTGGCCGCCAGTTGCAGCCGCCGGCCCTCGCGCAGATCCAGCGGGCGGGTGGTTTCCACGATCACAAGCGCCAGCGCGCCATCCTTCAGCGCCTCTTCGGTCACGGCCAGTGATTCGGTCTGGTCCCCGGTCAGGGCCAGCAGCAGGCGCGCCGGATCGAGAAAGGGCAAAAGGCCATTGGGATTGATCGTGTCGCGCCGCCAGCCCTCGTGCACCCATAGCACTGGGCCCGCCACCTGCGCCCCGGCCAGCGCGGCAAAGGCCGCCGCAGCGGGGCCGCAAGCTTCGTGCACGCGGGCGGGCCGAAGGGGAAAGGCAGGCAGAAGCGACATGGCGACAGATGGCAGGGCAGGGACCCTGCCAGAATAAAGCAGGAACACCCGCTGTCCAGAGGCTGCGCCGTCAGCCGGCGCGCGGCATCCGGCCGACCGGCCGCTCAGCCCGACGCGCCGCGTGCATCGCGC
The DNA here is from genome assembly GCA_007129775.1 of Paracoccaceae bacterium. Lineage (GTDB taxonomy): Bacteria > Pseudomonadota > Alphaproteobacteria > Rhodobacterales > Rhodobacteraceae > Rhodobaculum. The sequence goes on from SKUV01000218.1 coordinate 880, forward strand.
GCGGCTTGCCGCGAGCGATCGTAGATCCGCAAGAGCCGCGCCCATGTGGCGGTAAAGGCCACCATGTCGCCGCGCACCGCGCAGATCCGGGTGTCGCGCGCCACCCGTGCAAAGCTGCGCATCCCGATATCGGCCGCCGCCCGTTGCAACCGCCGCCCGTGCCGGCAGACCATCACCAGACGTCCGGCGCGGTAGTGCCGCTCCATCTGCGCGATCTGCACCGCCATTTCGGCCATCCGCGCCACTAGCGCCGCCTCTGCAGCGCCGGGCCCGCTTTCGCGCAGGATCGCTGCAAGGCGCGTGGCATCCATGCGCACGCCTTCCTCATGCCTGAGGGTCACGACATTGCCCATCCCCGGAAACTCCCTTCACCCGCTGCCTCGACCATCCCACCGCAGGCAGGGTGCGGCCCGAAGCCTCAAGAAAAGGTTGCCCGGGGTCTGGCCTTCCGCTTCGGATTTCCCGAAAAATGGTGGTAACGAAAATGACAGCAACAATGACAAAGACACCGCACTGCGACGAGGGATGACGAATGCAAGATGCCCGCCCGCTACCCGCGTATCTTCTGGCGCGTTACAATGGCTGGAAGGCCACCCGCTATGCCGCGGACCAAAGCTGGTTCCACCAGCTCGCCCGCGATGGCCAGCATCCGCGGGTGATGGTGATCTCTTGCTGCGACAGCCGCGTGCACGTGACCTCCATCTTCGAGGCGGACCCGGGTGAGTTCTTCATCCACCGCAACATCGCCAATCTGGTGCCGCCCTATTCCCCCGACGGCGCGGAACGCGGCACCGCAGCGGCGATCGAATATGCGGTAACGGCGCTGCATGTGGCCCATCTGTTGATCGTCGGCCATTCGAACTGCGGCGGTGTGAAAGCCACACTGGATATCTGCGCGGGTGACAAGCCCGAGCTTTCCGAACCATTGAGCTTTGTGGGCCAATGGCTTGGCCCACTGCGCGCCCATGCCGACCGGATCATCGAGACGACCGCACCAGAGGACAGGCAATGCGCGATGGAGCGCCAGACCGTTGTCGCATCCCTCGAAAATCTGATGACCTATCCCTTCGTGCAAAAGGCCGTGGCTGCGGGAGATCTGACGCTGCACGGTTTGCGGGTCGATATCGGATCCGGGCTTCTGGAAGTCTATGACCCGGAACATGCAGGTTTTCGCCCGGTCTGACGGGCCCCGGCCTCGCGCGTGATTGTTCGCAGCGCGTCTCTTGCAACGCCCGGGTGGCGATACTAGATCGCACGGGGTTTGGCCGGTGCCCGGCCGTGCCCGGCGGTTCGGGTCCAAGGAGAAATGGCGGCGGATGGATGCGATCCTGACTCTGGCGGCGCAGAATCTGCTGTCTCCGATGATCCTGAGCTTCGCGCTGGGCATGGCCGCCGCGCTGGCGCGGTCGGACCTGTCCTTTCCCGAGGCGGTGGCCAAGGGCATGTCGCTCTACCTGCTGTTCGCGATCGGTTTCAAGGGCGGCGTCAGCGTCTCGGACCATGGCCTTGATGGCGGGTTGCTGGCGGCGCTGACGGTAGGGGTCGCGCTGTCGGCGGCGCTGCCGTTCCTTGCCTTCGGCCTGCTGCGCGCGCTCACGCCGCTGCCGATCACCGATGCGGCCTCGGTGGCGGCGCATTACGGCTCCATCTCCATCGTGACCTTCGTCACCGCGAGCACGGTTCTGGATGCGCAGGGCATTTTTCACGAAGGTTACATGGTGGCGGTCGCCGCGGCGATGGAAGCGCCTGCGATCCTGTCGGCGCTGTGGCTGATCTCGCGGCTGAACGGGCCGGGGGCGCGCGAGGACCGGGGGGCGCTGCTGCGCGAGATCCTCCTCAATGGCTCGATCGTTCTGCTGGTCGGCGCCTTCCTGATCGGCTGGGTGACCGGCGAGGAAGGACAGCGAGAGATCGACGCCTTCATCACGGCGCCTTTCAAGGGGGTGCTGTGCCTGTTTCTGCTCGATATGGGGCTGGTCGCGGGTCGCGGTCTGCGGGCGGCCCGGCAAAAGGGTGCCGGCGGCGACGTGCTGGCCCCGGGGGTGCTGGCATTCGGGGTGCTCATGCCCTTGCTGGGCGCGGCCGCCGGGGCTGCGGCGGGATGGGCGCTCGGGCTGTCGGCGGGGGGCGTCGCGCTGCTGATGGTGCTTTGCGCCTCGGCCAGCTATATCGCCGTGCCCGCCGCGATGCGCGTGGCCTTGCCGCAGGCGAACCCGGCGATTTCGCTGACGCTTGCGCTGGGCATCACCTTTCCGTTCAATCTGGTTCTGGGCATTCCGCTCTATCTTGCGGTTGCGAACGTGCTGATAGGAGGGTGAGGCCATGCAGATGCACGATGCCAAGCGCGTCGAAATCATGATCGAGGCGGTGATGGAGCGGCGGTTGACCGAGCTGCTGGAGGCCGCAGAGGTCACCGGCTACACCATACTGCCGGTCAGCGGTGGGTCCGGCCGGTCGGGCCTTTGGTCGCGCGAGGGGCAGGTCAGCCGGGCGGGCGGCATGATCGCGGTGGTCTGCCTGATCCGGCCGGAGCGGCTCGAAAAACTGCTGGAAACCGTTTTCGAGGTGGTCGACCGCCATATCGGGGTCGTGAGCGTCTCGGACACCAAGGTGCTGCGGGCAGAGCGGTTTTGACAATTCGGCCTACTTGACGCAACCTGTCGAGCGACCGTCCATATGCGCGGGCAGACGATCTGATGCTTGGGCCATAGGGTCGGATTACGCCGAAATGGCCTTTGCGTTCGCTCGTATCGGCAAAGCCGGGCCGGCACAGGGCTGGTCACCGCGCGCGCATCGGCGGTCTGGATCGGCGCAATGCGTGGCCGCGCGGTGCGCTTGCGCAGCGCGGCGCCCGGCCATCGAAAGCCTTAATCGGCCGGCATGTGCCAACCCCTTGCGCAACCGAGCCACAACATCGTGGCCATATAGGCATACATCCCGAGGCAAGGCAGAAGGACATGGGTGATCGCGACACTCGACATCGGTTCCTCCTTGATCCTGGGGCGCCCTGAGGCGTCGCCCGGACGAAAGCCTGGCGATCAAGCGTAACGATTCGGTGAGGATGGCGCTCCAGGCGTCCATCCTTATCGGTCCCGGCCCAGGCCGTCCCTGCCCGCTCGGCCGCAGGATGTGTCGGCTTTTCCGGCTGGACCGCCCCGCGCCAATGAACGACACATTGCGCTATATGGCGGACCGGACTTCAATGGATCCACGCGGCCGGCGCGATGACTGACACAGGCAGGGATTTCAGATGACGCAGGACATTCATCCGGTTCTTTTGTGCGGTGGCTCCGGCACGCGGCTATGGCCACTGTCGCGCAAGTCCTTTCCCAAGCAATTCGCGCGCATCACCGGCGATGACAGCCTGTTTCAGCAGGCCGCGCTCCGGCTCTCGGGGCCGGGATTCGCGGCGCCCACAATCGTGACCGGGAACGATTTCCGCTTTATCGTGACCGAGCAGCTTGCGGCTTGCGAAATCGCCCCCCGGGCCGTGATGATCGAGCCCGAGGCACGCAACACCGCTCCGGCAGTGCTGGCAGCCGCGCTCGCGCTTGCCGCCGAAGACCCGAAGGCGCTCTTGCTGGTCGCGCCGACCGATCATGTCATCCCCGACGCTGCCGCCTTTCGCGCTGCAGTCCGTGCTGCCAGCGCCCGGGCGCTTGCGGGCGATCTGGTGACCTTCGGCATCGCTCCGGTGCGCTCTGAACCGGGTTATGGCTATCTGGAACTCGCCGAAGGGGCAGATTCGGCGGGTGCAACGCCCCAGCCGCTTGCCCGCTTCGTTGAAAAGCCCGACGCTGCGCGGGCCGCCGACATGCTGGCGGCGGGTCGTTTTCTGTGGAATGCGGGGATTTTCCTGTTCACCGCAGAAAGCCTGATCGCGGCTTTTCGTGCCCATGCCCCCGAGGTGCTGCCTCCGGTCGAGGCCGCTGTGGCGGGGGCCGTCCGTGATCTCGGCTTCTTGCGCCTTGCCGGTGACCCATGGGCAGCAGTGCCCGAGATATCCATCGACTATGCGATCATGGAGCGGGCGGAAAACCTCGCTGTGATGCCCTATGGCGCGGGGTGGTCCGATCTGGGCGGCTGGGATGCCGTCTGGCAGGAAAGCGAGCCGGACGGTGCCGGCAACGTGATCTCGGCACGCAGCACGGCGATCGATTGCACGGGCACGCTCTTGCGGTCGGAAAGCGACCGGATGGAACTGGTCGGCATCGGGCTTTCGGACATGATCGCGATCGCCACCGGCGATGCCGTGCTCGTCGCGCCCCGCACCGAGGCCCAGCGCGTGAAGGAGGCGGTGAAGGCACTGGCCGCGCGCGGGGCGGCACAAGCCACGGAGTTTCCCACAGATCACCGGCCGTGGGGCTGGTTCGAAAGCCTCGCCATCGGTCCGCGCTTTCAGGTCAAGCGGATCGTCGTCAATCCCGGCGCGGCACTGAGTTTACAAAGCCACCACCACCGCTCGGAACACTGGATCGTGGTCGAGGGAACGGCAAAGGTGACCGTCGATGACGAGGTGCAACTGGTGAGCGAAAACCAGTCCGTCTACATACCGCTCGGCGCGGTGCACCGGCTGGAAAACCCCGGCAAGGTGCCGATGGTTCTGATCGAGGTGCAGACCGGCAGTTATCTGGGCGAGGATGACATCATCCGCTATGAGGATGTCTATGCCCGCGGGCAGGGGGCTAAGGGCTGATGGGGGCGGCCCTGACCTGCTTCAAGGCCTATGACATTCGTGGCCGGCTGGGCGTCGATCTGGATGACGGTATTGCAACGCGGGTCGGGCGGGCGTTTGCGCGCGCGCTCGGGGCGCAGCGGGTGGTGCTGGGGCGTGATTGCCGCGCCTCGTCCGAGGCTTTGGAGCGCGCGGTGGCCGAGGCGCTGATGGCCGAAGGCGCCGAGGTTCTGGATCTGGGCCTGTCGGGCACCGAAGAGATGTATTTCGCCACGTCGCATTTCGATGCGGATGGCGGGATCTGCGTGACCGCCTCGCACAATCCGAGGGATTACAACGGCATGAAGATGGTGCGCGCGGGCTCCGCCCCGCTCGACGCCGCCACCGGGCTGGCGCGTATCCGCGCGCTGGCCGAGGCGGATGATTTCGGCCCTGCCCGTGCGGGCGGCAGCCGGCGGGACGTGGCCGCCGAGGCGCGCGCGGCCTATGTCGCGCGCGTTCTGTCCTTCGTCGACATCGCTGCGTTGCGGCCTCTGAAGATCGTTGTCAATGCCGGCAATGGCGCGGCCGGCCCCACTTTCGACGCCCTTGCCGCCGCACTCGGGGCGGCCGGGGCGCCGTTGTCCTTCGTGCGGATGCACCACGCGCCTGACGGCCGCTTTCCCCATGGCATCCCGAACCCGCTCTTGCCCGAAAACCAGCCTCCTACGGCCGAGCGGGTACGCGCCGAGGGGGCGGATCTGGGTGTGGCTTGGGATGGCGATTTCGACCGCTGTTTCTTTTTCGATCACGCGGGCGAATTTCTGCCCGGCGAATATGTCGTGGGGCTGCTGGCGGAGATGTTTCTTGCCCGCCACCCGCGCGCGACAATCATCCACGATCCGCGCGTTATCTGGAATACGCGCGATGTGGTGGCGCGCGCGGGCGGGAATGCCGTCGCTTCGCGCACCGGGCATGCCTTTATCAAGCAGGCGATGCGCGACCATGGCGCCATCTATGGCGGCGAGATGTCGGCGCATCACTATTTCCGCGATTTCTGCCATTGCGACAGCGGCATGATCCCGTGGCTGATGATCGCCGAACTGGTCAGCCGCAAGGGCGCCCTGCGCGATCTTGTGGCCGCACGGCGCGCTGCCTTTCCATCCTCGGGCGAGATCAATTTCACGCTGCCCGATGTGCCTGCGGCGGTGGCGCGGGTGCGCGCGGCACTGGAGCCGGATGCGAGCGGCGTGGACGAGACCGACGGGCTGTGCCTTGATATGGGCGACTGGCGCTTCAACCTGCGCGCGTCGAATACCGAACCCGTCTTGCGGCTGAATGTCGAAACCCGGGGCGAGACTGGTCTTCTAGGCGAGTGCGTCGCGCGGCTACGGGCGCTCTTGCGATGAGTTTGACGGCGCGCGCCCCTTTATGACGCTGCCTCCGATCCCGACCCCGGGGAAAGCCCGACGAGCCCTATCGAACGCCCCCCTGCGCCGATATCGCAGCTTTCCATCCGGCCGCGTTTGATGTATCCGCCGCGCATCTGAGACGTGACGCACTGACCCCGGCGCATGTGAGGATAAGGGGGGTCGGCGGCAATGGGGCCGCCACGCAAACGGGGCACCCGGAGGGCCGGGCCGCCCGTTACAGGATCTGATGATGTTCAACGTAGTCAAGAAATCGATGCAATGGGGGCAGCAAACGCTGACCCTCGCGACGGGCAAGGTGGCCCGTCAGGCCGACGGATCGGCGATCGCCACCATGGGCGAAACCTCGGTCATGGCCAATGTGACCTTTGCGAAGGCACCGAAACCGGGGCAGGATTTCTTCCCGCTCACCGTCCACTATCAGGAACGTTATTACGCCGCGGGCAAGGTGCCCGGCGGCTTTTTCAAACGCGAGGCGCGGCCCTCGGAAAAGGAAACCCTGACCTCGCGGCTGATCGACCGGCCGATCCGCCCGCTGTTCGTGGACGGCTTCAAGAACGAGGTTCTGGTGATCTGCACCGTGCTGAGCCACGATCTGGTCAACGAGCCTGATGTGGTCGCGATGATCGCGGCCTCGGCGGCGCTGACGATTTCGGGCGCCCCGTTCATGGGGCCGATCGCGGGTTGCCGCGTGGGATTTGTTGACGGCGAATACGTCCTCAACCCCGAATGCGACGACATGATGAAGCTGCGCGAGAACCCCGAGCAGCGTCTCGACCTGGTGGTCGCCGGCACGCGCGACGCGGTGATGATGGTTGAATCGGAGGCTTACGAACTGTCGGAAGCCGAGATGCTGGGCGCCGTCAAGTTCGCCCATGACTCTATCAAGCCGGTCTGCGACCTGATCGTGCAACTTGCCGAAGAAGCCGCGAAGGAACCGTTTGATTTCTCGCCGCCCGATTACAGCGCGCTTTACGACGCGGTGAAAGCGGCAGGTGAGGATCAGATGCGCGCGGCCTTCGCTCTGCGCGACAAGCAGGAGCGGGTGAACGCCATTTCCGCCGCGCGCGAGGTGATCAAGGCACAGCTGAACGAAGAACAGCTTGCCGACGAAAACCTCGGCTCGGCGATGAAGAAACTCGAAGCCTCGATCCTGCGCGGCGACATCATCAACGGCGCGCCCCGGATCGACGGGCGTGACGGCAAGACGATCCGCCCCATCGTCCCCGAGGTCGGCATCCTGCCGCGCACCCATGGGTCCGCGCTCTTCACCCGGGGCGAGACCCAGGCGCTCGTGATCACCACGCTGGGCACCGGCGATGACGAGCAGTTCATCGATGCGCTGACCGGCAACAGCAAGGCGAATTTCCTGCTGCACTACAACTTCCCGCCCTATTCGGTGGGCGAGGTCGGTCGTTTCGGCCCCCCGGGCCGGCGCGAGATCGGGCACGGGAAACTGGCGTGGCGGGCGTTGCAGGCGGTTCTGCCTTCGGCGACGGATTTCCCCTACACCATCCGTATCGTGTCCGAGATCACGGAATCGAACGGCTCGAGTTCCATGGCGACGATCTGCGGGGCGTCCCTGTCGATGATGGACGCGGCGGTTCCGCTCAAGGCGCCGGTGGCGGGCGTCGCGATGGGCTTGATCCTCGAAGATGACGGTCGTTTTGCCATTCTGTCGGACATTCTGGGCGACGAGGACCACCTCGGCGACATGGATTTCAAGGTGGCCGGAACGGAAAACGGCATCACCAGCCTGCAGATGGACATCAAGGTCGCCGGCATCACGCCCGACATCATGGAAAAGGCGCTGGAGCAGGCCCGCGAGGGACGGCTGCACATCCTCGGCGAGATGGGCAACGCCCTGAGCCAGGGCCGTGCCGAATTCTCGGCCCATGCCCCGCGCATCGAGACCATGCAGATCGCCACCGACAAGATCCGCGAGGTCATCGGATCGGGGGGCAAGGTCATCCGCGAGATCGTCGAGGTGTCGGGCGCCAAGGTCGATATCAACGATGACGGGATCATCAAGATCGCCTCGCCCAACGGCGATGCGATCAAGAAGGCCCACGAAATGATCTGGTCGATCGTGGCAGAGCCGGAGGTCGGCCGGATCTATACCGGCAAGGTCGTGAAGATCGTCGATTTCGGCGCCTTCGTGAACTTCTTCGGCAAGCGTGACGGGCTGGTGCATGTCAGCCAGATCACCTCCAAGCGGCTCAATCACCCCTCCGACGCGCTCAGCGAAGGGCAGGAGGTCAAGGTCAAGCTCCTCGGCTTTGACGACCGTGGCAAGGTGCGTCTGGCCATGAAGATGGTGGATCAGCAAACCGGTCAGGAAATCAGCGGCGAAAACGCCGGCGCCTGACGGCGTGAATTGATCGAGCGAAAGGCCCCGGGAATTCCGGGGCCTTTTTCGTTGCAGGCCTGCGCCTGTCTTTTGCGGTATCCG
>SKUV01000302.1 GCA_007129775.1 Paracoccaceae bacterium
GCTTATCGCCGATCCGGGTGAGCCATCCGGCGAGGGTCTTGGGGTGGATTACGCGGTTTACGGTATTGACGAGCCGGCTACGATAGTGGCGCTTCGCGGTCTCGCTGTTCGTCAGGTCCCGGATGCCGAAGCGGCGATCCTCGACCCAGGCGCCGAGGCGGCCGAAGGCGGCGACCTCGAGGATGGCGCGGGTCATGCCCTGGAGGGTGGAAGGAGGCAGCGCCCAGCGGCCGTCGGGCAGGCGAAAGGGCCAGACGGCGCCCTCAAGGTTATCGGTGGCGCCTCGGCGGCGCCCGCCCAGCAGCAGCGGGGTCTTGGCGGTAATGCGCAGCGTTACGCGGCCCGAGAGCCCGTCGGCGAAAGGCACGTCATGCGAGACGAGCGGACCCCAGGCGGGTTCGTGGATCCAGCGATTGATCCGGGCAAAGCGGAAGGGGGCCTTTACGGGCATCGCTCACTCCTTGGAAAACCCCGCGAACCGGTCGAACCGGCGGCGGAGGGCGTGGGCATCCTCATGCGGCTCGGCACCCCAGAAGACGTGATAGATCAGGCTGCGGGTCCCGGCCGGGGCCGCGCGGGCCAAGGCCTTGCGCTTTTCGCGCAGCGCGCAGATTTCCGCCTCCCCGAGTGGGTCTTCGGGACCGAGCATCCGCTCGGTGAAGGTCCAGATTCGCGCTCGCGGTGATCCCGAACCGCTCTGCAGACGCAGAAGACAGGACCTTTCCGGCGCCTCGGTCCATTCTGCCAAGACAGGCGGGCCGGCCGTGTCATAGTCCGGAAAATCCGCGGCACCAGACCATCTGACCACCGAGCGGAAGCGACACCAGCCCGTGCCGTCCGGGCGGTCCAGGATGCCGCACATCCGATCGAAGGCCGACTCATCGAGCGCAATATCTTCGGTCGCACAGTGCAGTGCGACCAAGGAGAGCTCGGGCAGGTCGAGTTCAGCGGCCTCGGCGCGCAAAGTGCCGTAATCCGCGAAGGCCCGGGCAAGGGCGCGCCGCCGTTCCGATTCATGTTGCCCGATCATGATCCTGTCTCTTCTCTTGCCAGCGGCAGGTCCAAGGCCACGGCCCGTTCCCGCCAGGTCTCAGCCTCATGCCCGTTGATCTGGACCCAGCCCTTGCAGGCGCCTAGGCTGCGCGCGCCGAGCGGCAGATGCCCGGTACAGAGGTCGCGCAGGGCTTTCAGGAAGGCGTCGGTGACCGCATCTGGCCAGCCGCCAATGGACTGTCCTTGTGTGTCGAGGCGCGGTGAGATCCGGAACGAGGCTTCAAGTTCGGCGCTGTAGAGCACCTCCTCGGCAAAGAGCGCGCCGGTGCGGTCGCGCACACTGCCGGTGAAGCGATCAATCGAGGCATGATCCACCGCCATGACCCACTTGGCGGTGATCTCGCTGTCGTCGGCAAGCAGCCGCCCGGCACGCCCCGGCGCAGGCTTGCTGTTCACCGACGGGCCCTTGGCTGCCCCGAAAAGCTCGGCCAGCTCTGCCGGTCGGCGGGCATGGTCCGCAAGCGCGGCCTCGATGCGCGCTTTGCCGGCCGCGTCGGCGCGGATATAGGCCTCGGCATCGACGACACGACCTGCCGCACGGTTGAAATGGAACAGGCTGCGATGGGCAATCGGCTGGCGCAGCTGGGACCCGGGAACGGGGAAGCCGAGCCTAGTCAGCTTCGTCCACTCCCCGGTCCTGACGATGTCCTGCGCGGTGATCACCTCGGCCACGCCGGCGGTCCTGTCGGGCGGATAGGCGATCACCGGTTCGGTCATCAGCCGCAGCGTGTTGTCGGCGCCCTTCTCTTGCCCGTTCTGATCGGCCTCATGCTGCCGCTGGCCCTCGTCCCACCAGGCGGTGCTGCTGCCGTCCGAGACGGCGCGGGCGCCATGGCTGCCTTTGGTGAGGGCAATCGCTGCTTCGGTCGCTGCGCCCATACGCAGGAAGCCATCGGCTTTCAGCGTGACGGTAAACACCGTCGCCCTGCCCTGGGGCCTCACGAAGCCCGGATCGGCCATCAGGTCCGTTGCCAGTGCGACGCTCGGTGCCTGCGCGCGCTGTTTGCGCAGGGCGGTGCCGTCCGTCGGGGCGAAGCACTCGTGGCTGGCCCGGATCACCCGCAGCCGCCCATAGCCACGATTGCGCGCCGCGCCGAGGCGAAAATCCGGGTGACGGAACAGCGCCGCCACCTTGATCAAGGTGTCGTCCTGCGCTGAAGCGCGATGTGCCAATTCGATCGAAAAGCGCGCCCCGCGCGGCACCGCCACGCGGGCGAATTTCTTGCGCCCCTCTACGCTGAGCCGGTCGCCCAGGGCGACATGGTCGCGCCAGAGCGGGGCATCCTGGCGAAGCCAGTCGAGCACGTCGTCCTTGCCGACAAGGCCGGGCAAAGGGCTGACGGCCTTGTCTTCGGCGTCATGCACCAGGCCCCAGCCGCAGTCCACGGTTCCCATCTGTCCGTCTTTCGGGTTGTCGCCTTCGAAGCCGAAAATCTCGTTGGCCCGGTTCCATCCCCATGCCGATGCGGCAAGCCGCTTCAGAACCCCCTGATAGGAGGGGCCTGGAATGATGGGCAGCCCGTTGGCATCGCGGATAATCGCGTCGGCGGCATGTTCGACGGTATCCTCCCCGGTCGCGGCTAGGCAGGGCCGTTTCCGGCGCACCACACGCCCCGAGCCGAGCGACAGTGGTGTTGCGGTCTCGAGCGTCAGGCGGATCAGGTGCAGATACATGCTCAGCCTTCCGTAATCGGCACCGCCTCGGCCCCGGCCTGCGCCTTCGCGGTACCTGTCTGTGCCATGGCCCATTCGATCAGCGCCCGGTCCTCGGGGCGAGTTGCGGGGTCAATCTCGGGCAGATCGGCGGGCTCAGCGTCCTGTGCCGGACCGGGCTCGACCAGCGCGGCCGCATCGCCGGGCCTGAGCGGCGGCAGCTGCCAGCCGCGAAGGAAGGGCGGATCCAGCCAGACCGCGCCGAGGCCTGCCTCCTGCCAGGCGCCAACCCGCTGGTGACGCGCCACCCGGTGGGGTCGATCCGCCTGCTGCACTGTGTAGGCCAGCACGCTGCCCGCCTCGATCACCTGACGCTCCGTGTCACGACATTTCAGCGTGCCATTCCAGGGTGCGAAGCTGCGATGACGCAGGACGCTCGCCTGCGGATCGAAGATGGCCCCGGGAAGGCCCAGATCGGTCGGATCGAGGATTGGCGTCGGGGCGCCGAAAGCGTTGACAGCGGCTATATCGGAGAGCGCGAGGACCCGGAGCGGGCCACGGAACTCGGGCTCCAGAAACTCGTCCTCGATCTCCAGGATCCGTGCAGTACAGGCGAAGGCCCCGCCATAGCCGGTGCTCCGGCCCTTGCCGATGGTCAAGATCTGCCAGTCGAAAGCCTCGACGATGCGCTTGGCATCTGCGCGATCTATGCTGGCACCTATCGTGATCCGGGCGGAAAATGCGCCCGCCTGCCCGCCGTTCTGCGGCCCCCCTGCGAGGTGCTGCAGCCCAAACAACTGGCCCGTGGCCGCGCGTCCGCCGCGGGTGGCGGTCCTGAGCCGCTGACCGGTCTGCGGTTTGATCACCGCGTAGCGCGTGGTCATCAGCCGCTCCTTGAGCGCCTCGTATTGTTCGTCATCCTCAGGGTCAGGCGGGCGGCCGTTCCGGACCAAGCCCAGGTTCAGGATGCCTGCCTCGGTCTTCGCGTCCTTCTCGCGGCCCTTGGGCACAGCCAGGCTTGCCGGCACCGGGAACACCTCGTCCCGCTCATGCGGGCCGGCGGGCCGGGCATCGCCGAAGCTGACGGCCCCAGAGTGATAGACGGCGAGCGGGTCTGTCATCGTCTCATAGCCAGCGGTCTGGGCGCACCAGCCGAGTAGTGCCGCCCCGGTTGGTGCCAGCAGCGTGGCGTGCGCCCCCTCGGTGGCCGAGCGGCCGCTGAACACCGCGTTGCGCTGCGGCACCAGTGTGAGGTCAAGCACGAAGGCACCCGCCGGTATCTCGAGCTCCTCGCCAGCAGCCTCGCCCGTGCCTTCAGTACCCGTGCCAGCCGCCGGCGCCTCTGCCTGCGTCTTTGGAACCGGCTCCGCCCATGCAAGAGCGCGGCCATAGCCGTCGCGCTTGCCCTTCCCGAATGCCGGTGTTGAGGCGCAGATCTGGTCGAGGCAAGCGATCCAGTCGAAATCGGGGGCCTCGGGCGCACGCCATCGCATCCGGCCGATCAGGACGACCGGCACCGCCGCCTCGATGGTCCGAAGGCTTCGGTCCAGGGCTGTCCCGCGCTCATCGAGAGCGGTCGAAGCCTGACGCTGGAACAATGCATCACCATGGCCTGCCAGATGGGCCGCCACGTCCCCGGCGATGACCGCGTCGCCGTCCTCTAGGCTCAGCGCAGCCGGGTCGGGCTCGCCCTCGTCATCCGGTTCGGTCCTGCCGCCAAACAGCCGCTTTACCCTGTCCGGGGTAATGCCGGGAACACGCGCTTCTGCAAGCTGCTCGGCCGTCTCGCGCAGGGTGCCCTTGACCTGGCTCATCGGCAATGCCGGCAAGCCACAGTGATCGCGGTGGCAGCGCGTGTCGGACAGGCGTCCGGCCCCTTTGCCGGTGCCCGAGGTCCAGAAACCCTGAAAGGCGATCACGATACGGGCTTGGCGCGCGAACTCGGTCATGCCGAGCCTCCGGAGACAGCGGTCGCGCCGAATTCGCTTTCCGCTTGGACGAATATTCGAGCTTGGCCAAAGCCGCGGCTGCTTAGCTCTTTCGGGCCCAAATTTGTGGTCCTTGCGCAGATGCGATCAAAAAAGCCGATCCAGTCGAAATCGGCGGGGGTTGTCGCGCTCCAGTAAATCTTGCCAATGAGCACCAGCGGGATCGATACTTCATAGGATCGCATGGTCCTTGCGCACGCCAAGCGGTCCGCTTTCAGCGGAGGGCATCGTACACTCTGAAAGAGGGTCTCTTTCTGTGGAGAAAGATCGGCCGCCACTTCGTCTGCGATAACGGCATCTAGCGAGGTAACTACGGCGAGTTGGTTCACCTCTCGCGAGTCATCCGCTTTCCAGCGACCACCAAAGAGTAGCCGGATCCTGTCGGAGGTGATGCCATGAGCGCCTGCTCTAGCGAGGCGCTCGGCCGTCTCGCGCAGGGTGCCCTTGACCTGGCTCATCGGCAGCGCGGGCAGGCCGCGGTGATCGCGGTGGCAGCGAAAACCGGATTGATTACCTTGCGTGTGGACGCTGACCGCAGTCCACGGTGTGATGAAATCGATAACGACACGGGCACTCGATGCGAATTCGGTCATGCCGGGCCTCCGGAGACGGCCGTTGCGCCGATGTCGATCAGTTCCAGCGCGTCGTTGAGGACAGGCACGGCGGCGTCGAGGTCGGCAGGCGCCTTTCCGAGCAGGGCTGCCAAAGCGGCATCCAGCTGCGCGACCCGATTGCTGTCTTCTGCCGCCAGAACCTCGCGGAAGCGGTCGTGCTGGATGCGGGCCGCGCCGGGGTCGCTGGCCCGCAACGCCACCGCCTCCACCAACTTGCCGCGGCCCTCGACGCCATCGAGGACATCGGCAAGGCTGCGCAAGGCGGAAAGCGATCGCGCCCCCGTGCCGGATGCAAGATAGGGGCACTGGGTGGTGAACAATGCCGGTTTCGGCGCCTCGCCCGGCGCCATCGCGGCGCGCGCGGGCAGGATCTGCTGCTCGCGGTTGTGCCAATCGTCATAGGATTCATCCACCTCCGACGTGACGACGCCGAAGGTGAGCGCTGAAGGCGGAATGGCATCGCCTGCCGCTTTCGCCTCGGCCTTGGCCCAGGTCTTGGCGTGCTTGCACATCCCCTCGGCCATCCGGTTTGCCGCCAGGAAGGGATGCCCCGGCCCAACGATTGCAACCCCGGCACAGGCGGTCAGATACGCGGGCAGGCCAAGTACTGCATAGTCGGGAAAGGCGGTGCGGGTCTCCTGCTCAATTCCGTCCAGCAGCGCCTGCGCGAAGGCGAGCGCAAGATCGGCTCGCACGATCATGGTGACGTCATCGCCGCCCAGGATCACCGGGCGCGCGGGCAGGATTGCCAGTCCTGGCGGCGGGTCTTTGCTGTCTCTCGGGCCGAACAGCGCGGCGTAGCGCTTCTGCTCTTCCTTGCTGTGGCCGGGCCGGATGGCCGCGTCCAGCAGCACCGCTTTGCTTGCAGACAGTGCCGCGCGGGCGATCGTGGCTTCGATGCAGCGGGCGGCGTCGAACACCTCGGCCGGTGTTCCGGCGCGGTCAGTCACGCTGCGAAAGGTCCGGCCCAGTCCCGAAATGTCGGCGTGCACCACCGCCACCCGTCGGTCCCTAGGCCGCAGGGGGAAGGCCGGGTTCGTACGGTTGGCCTCATCGGTCTCAAAATGCCGAGGAAAGCGATAGGGCGCCGCCTCGGCCGGGTCCCGCGGCAGGAACTGCCGGGCAAGCCGGTCCTGGGCGTCGGAGGCCGCAATGCTGCGCCCGCGACGGCGCATCGCGGCCACGACGCCATCGAGGCGCTTCGGGTCGTCTCGATTGCCCTCTATCTCCACGGCCACACGCCCGGTCCGCCGATCCGTTTCGGTGACCGGTTGGCCGGTGGGCAGCAGCAGTGCCGCGCTGTTCTCGCGCAGGCCCGGTTGACGGCGATAGGCCTCGCGCAAGGCGGCGATCGCGGGCGCCCCATCCTGCCGATGATCGTGGGATGCGTCATCGCCAGGTTGGCCCGTCAGACCCGTCCATTCATTCACGGTGGTGTCCGTGTCAGTAAAGGACAGCCCAGGACAACTCAGCCCCACCACGAGCCGCCAAAGCGCCCGCACCCGGTCGAGTTGGTCGCGATCTTCTGAATGTAGGCATAAAGCGCCGCCTGCGCGACGGGACTCTTCCAGGCCGACCGCTTCGAGGTCCGGTGCCCCGGCTGCGGCAAGCACCGCCGCCAACACATCGTCGCCATCCGAGGTACATAGCCCGGCGACCAGATCGCTCCCTCCGATCAGGTCGATCAGCCGACCGGTCTCGCCGATATAGTTGCCGATACCCTTGGCCTCGAAAAGATAGGCAAAGGCGTCTGCAACTTGGGTCAAGGCCGCCCCTCCACCAGTAGAAACGGGTCAAACCCTTTCAGGACAATCCGATCCGGGGGCACGTTCAGGCCGATGATGATGCGCCCGTCCTCGATTTCCCGGGTTTCCGGGATCAGCCATTTCAAGGTGTAGGGGCTGCGCACGCCGTCTTCGAGTTGTCCGGCGAGATTGGAACGATAGGTATTTGTATAATCAACTGTCTTGCCTTCCTTCACGACTCGCCCCCTGCTGTTGAGACGCGACTGGTCGATGTGCTTCAGTAAGCTGCTTTCGGTCCCGTGCTGGAAACGATCATCGTTAACAAGCGCACGGTAACAGCGCAGCGCTAGCGTATCGTTCCGTACAGGGTTCTTTGCATCCCCCTTTAAGCCTGCGCGCAGATCATTCAGTGGAAAGAACCCGGCGGTATTCGGCCCAATCCCTTCTTCGGCAGACCCGAAGCCCGGCCAGCCCATCTTCCGGGCAATCGCGAAGACTGCAAAGAACCCGAAATAGGTCTTGGTCAGCTTTACCGAACGGCTGCCGAACGAGATTGTCTGCGTGTCGGCATCCACGACAAAGGCGCCGCCCTCGCGCTCGAATTCTATGAAATCGATAAGATCGCGGTAATCCTCGGCCTCGGGCGGGATGCCGGTCGGCAATCTGACGCCAAGCCGCACGAATGGCACCGGCACAAGATCTACCGTCACGTCGCGGGAGCTTGTCGAGACGTCCTGGAACTGGTCTTCTAAGGATTTGACCTTGATCAGCTTTTCGTACTGATCCGGCCACCAGAATTGCTCTCCGGCACGCTCGAGAAGCTGAGGATGCACCAGTACATGGCTCATCTCGTCCTCGACCCGTCCGAAGAACATCATCGCCGAGTGGTCATAGCTCGACATCGTCTTGCGCCCACCAGCGAGCAACATGTGCAAAACCGTCTCGGCCTTGGCGCAATATTTGCGAACGTGGCGGGTTACGAGATTGGCGTATAGGATATTCTCCCGCTCAGTCCGGACATCCGCGATAAAGCGGCGCCCCTCTTCGCCTTCGGGGTCCTCCACCGCCTCGAACTGGAATTCTGGTGGCTCCTGCCGATACTGGCGGTAAAGCTCGGCCACCTTGTCTTCCAGAAGCGAGCGGCGCCGGTGGAACTCGGCATATCCGTGCTCAGGATCGTATTCGGCGGTGGTGACGATATGAACACGCTGCGGCACGACCTTTGGGCGGGCTGCACCACCCCCGGCTGCATCCCTGGGCGGGTTCATCAAGGCCCAGAGCGCTTCGGTGATGATCGGCAGTACCGGCCCGGCCGATGCCAGGAAGACATGTCTAACCATCGGCTTCGCTCCCCTTCACGCACAAAACCGAGTGAAGGGCGCAAAGCACCTGATCGAGCGTCAGCGCGGAGGGGGCGAATTGCGGCGACCCCGTGATGCCGCTCTGGCCGCCCCAACCCGGCTCGATGGCGCCAAGCCGGTGGGCCACGACGTCAAGATCGGCGTCGCCTGCGCTCCACCTGGCGATTGTGTATTTTCGCCCCACCATATCCTTAGTAAAGGCGAAAACGGGATTCAGGGCAACAACTATCTTTGCGCGCCGATAGCCCAGTCCCAGCGCGCCCGGATGGGTCGATTTCACCACGGCGACCCGGCCTTGCAGTGCCGTCTCGACGATCGTGGTGCCCAGCCGCAGCGAGCGCAGCAGGGCGGCATGGCTCGCAGCGATCCCGTCGTGGTAGCCTTCGGGGACGGCCTCGGTTTCCAGCCAGTGTAGCATGGCCCGAACGCGCTGTTCCATCATCAGGCTACGGTCGCGCATGCAGGCGCCCAGTTGGGCGAGATCGGCGCCCGGCCAGTCCTCGGCAAAGTCCTGCGCGGTGCGCGGCAGCGGGCGCGGCCCGGGCCAGGGCCCGCGGTCGTGCCGGTCCAGCGCGGCGATGCGGGAGATGCGTTCGGTCATGGCGGCATCGACCCGGCGGCCGAGCGCCCGCAGGCACAGGACCGCCATGGCGCCAAAGGCGTCAAGGTCGGGCCGAACGGTGACCAGACGGCTGCCGGCGGGCGGCAGGGGGGCGTGCAGGCTGGCCTCGATGGCGGCGGGCACGGTGGCGGCCGCACCGGGGGTGTGTTGCGGGTCGATGTTGCCAAGCCCGCACAGCGCGGCAAGCGCGGGATCGCTGACCTCGATCCCCAGCAGATTCGGGTCAGGCACGCGCGGGCTGACGCCCGGGGCGATCAGGTCGAAGGAAAAGGGCAGCGCCTCGGGCAGGTCGCGCGGCAGGCGGGCAGGATACGGCATGAAAAACCTCGAGGCAGGATTGAACTGTGCCGCCCTTGTCGCATGAC
>SKUV01000192.1 GCA_007129775.1 Paracoccaceae bacterium
GGCGCGATTGCCCGGCCCGCGGGCGCACAGCCGGGCGGCGCGCAGGCGGCGGGGCGCGCCGATACGGCCCGCGGCGCGTTCTGGCTGGGGCTGGCCACGCAGATGTCGAACCCCAAGCCCGCGGTCTTTTTCGGCGCCGTCTTCGTGGGCACCCTGCCGCCCGATGCCTCGGCCCCGGCCATGCTGGCGCTGCTGGCGGCGATCTTCGTCAACGAATTCGCCTGCACCATGGGCGTGGCGCGGCTCTTTGCGGTTGCGCGGGTGCGCGCGGCCTATGCCCGGCTCAAGGTGGCCATCGACCGCAGTTTCGGCACAATCCTCGGGCTCATGGGGGCGCGCATCGCCACCGGTTGAGCCCGCCCTTACGGGAGGCATCCGCATGAATGACCGACTGCCGCACGAAAAGGGGTTCCACATAAGCTGGGACCAGATCCACCGCGACGCCCGGGCACTGGCGTGGCGGCTCGACGGACAGGGGCCCGATGACGGCGGCTGGCGCGCGGTGGTCGCCATCACCCGAGGCGGCATGGCGCCCGCGATGATCGTCAGCCGCGAGTTGGACATCCGCACCGTCGACACCATCAGCGTCAAATCCTACAACTGGCAGGACCAGACCGAACCGCGCGTCATCAAGGCCCCGCAGGCCGAGGTGATGGGTGACGGCACCGGCATCCTGATCGTCGATGATCTGGTGGATACCGGCAAGACGCTGGAACTGGTGCGCGAACTCTATCCCAAGGCGCATTTCGCCACCGTCTACGCCAAGCCGCAGGGCCGGCCCATGGTCGATACCTTCATCACCGAGGTCAGCCAGGACACCTGGATCTTTTTCCCGTGGGACATGGCGCTGCAATATGTCGAACCCTATCGCGGCACCTGAGGGGGGCGCGGGGACCATGGCGCTGAGCCCGCTCAACCCGGCGATGGCGGCCACCTTCGCGCCCCCGGTGATGGAGGCGCGGCGATGGCTGCAGGAGGCCCGCCTGCCCGAGGGGCTGGATCTGATCAACGTCAGCCAGGCCGCGCCGGTGGCCCCGCCGCCCGAGGGGCTGCGCGCGGCGCTGGCCGAAACGATCCTGTCAAACCCGTCGGCCCACCTTTACGGCCCGGTTCTGGGCCTGCCCGAATTGCGCGCCGAACTCGCCGCCCGGATGTCGCGGCACTATGACGGCGCGGTGGCCGAAGACCAGATCGCGATCACCGCGGGCTGCAATCAGGCCTTCGCCGCGGTCATGGCCACGCTCGCCGGCCCGGGGGATGGGGTGATCCTGCCGGTGCCGTGGTATTTCAACCATCGCATGTGGCTCGACATGGCCGGGGTGGCGACGCAGCCCCTGCCCTGCGGCCCCGGGCTGCTGCCCGACCCGGAAGCGGCCGCGGCGCTGATCACGCCCGCCACAAGGGCGATCGTGCTGGTCAGCCCCAACAACCCCGGCGGGGCGGAATACCCGCCCGACCTGCTGGCGGCGTTTCTGGAACTGGCCCGCCGGCACGGCATCGCCCTTGTGCTGGACGAAACCTACCGCGATTTCCACAGCGCCGAGGGCCCGCCGCACGGGTTTTTCGCGGACCCGGACTGGGACGACACGCTGATCCACCTTTATTCCTTCTCCAAGGCCTTCCGGCTGACCGGGCACCGCGTGGGCGCCATCGCGGCCGCACCCGCCCGGCTGGCCGAGATCGAGAAGTTCCTCGATACCGTGGCGATCTGCGCACCGCAGACGGGCCAGCACGCGGCGCTCTGGGGCTTGCGCAACCTTGGCGAGTGGCTGGCGGGCGAGCGGGCCGAAATCCTGTCACGCCGCGCGGCGATGGCGCAGGGCATCGCGCAGCTTGGGGGCTGGCGGCTGCTGGGCTGCGGCGCCTATTTCGCCTATGCCGAACATCCCTTTCCCCGGCGCTCCGACGATCTGGCGCGCGACCTGATCGCGCGCGCAGGCGTGCTGCTTCTGCCCGGCACGATGTTCATGCCCGAAGGTGACGCGCTGGGCGCGCGCAGCCTGCGCATCGCCTTCGCCAATCTCGACCGGCCCGGGATCGGGGCGCTTTTCGCGCGGCTCGGGGCCTACGAGATGGCGCAAAGCTGATCGCGCAGGCGCTTGCCCTGCCGGCCCGCATTGCCTAGAGATGGCGCGAAATCCGACCCCTTGCGCGAAAGGCACCCTCCGGAATGGCCAAGCAAAAGAGCAAGACCTCGAACATCATCGTCTGGGCGCTTCTGGGTCTGCTGATCGTGGCGCTGGCGGGCTTCGGGGTGGACAGCTTCGGCGGCTCGGTCCGCTCCATCGGCAAGGTCGGCGACCGCGAGATCCGGGCGCAGGATTACTTCGTCGCGCTGCAGCAGGCCGTCCGCGCCGAGGGCGAGCGCCGGGGCCAGCCGATCAGCTTTCAGCAAGCGCGCGAGATCGGGCTCGATCAGCAGGTTCTGAGCCAGCTTGTCACCCGCGCCGCGCTGGAAAACGAGACCATGCGCCGCAACCTCTCCATCGGTGACGATCTGGTGCGCGAGGAAATCCTCGCCATCCCAGCCTTCCGCGGCCTTGACGGCGAGTTCGACCGCGAGGCCTATCGCTTCGGGCTGCAACAGCAGGGCCTGTCGGAAAGCGAATTCGAGGAACAACTGCGCTTCGAGGTGGCACGCGCGATCCTGCAATCGGCGGTGGCGGCGGGCTCGCCCGCGCCCGCGACCTTTGTGGATACGGTCTTCGGCCATGCCCGCGAACGGCGCAGCTTTACCGCGCTGCGGCTGGACCCTTCCGATCTGGCCCAGCCCCTGCCCGAGGCCAGCGACGCCGATCTTCAGGCGCAATACGAGGCCACGCCCGAGGCCTATACCCTGCCCGAGGCGCGCGCGATCACCTATGCCTGGATCGTGCCGGCGATGCTGATGGACACGATCGAGGTGGACGACGTGGCCCTGCGCGAGCTTTACGACACCCGCGCCGCCGAGTTCATCCGCCCCGAACGCCGGCTGGTGGAGCGGTTGATCTTTCCCACCGAAACCGCCGCGCAGGAGGCACGCGACCGGATCGAGGCGGGCGAGGCCGATTTCGACGCCATCGCCGCCGAGCGTGGCTTCGATCTGGATGATATCGACATGGGCGATGTGACCGAGGCCGATCTCGGCGCGGCCGGCCCGGCGGTCTTCGCGCTCGACGGCCCCGGCGTGACCGGGCCCCACGACACCCCCTTCGGCCCGGCGCTTTTCCGCATGAACGCGGTGCTGGCCGCCCAGATCACCAGTTTCGAGGACGCCCTGCCCGAATTGCGCGACGAACTGGCACAGGATCGCGCGCGTCGGGTGATCGCCGACCAGATCGACCTGTTCGAGGATTTGCTGGCCGGCGGCGCCGAGCTTGAGGAACTGGCCGAGACGACCGACATGGTTCTGGGCCAGATCGATTTCCGCGAGGACACGCGCGAGGGCATCGCCGCCTATACCGGTTTCCGCGAGGCCGCACGCGCCGCGCGCGAGGGCGCCTTTGCCGAAATCAAGGTCCTGGATGATGGCGGCCTTTTCGCACTGCGGCTCGACCGGATCGTGCCGCCGCAACTGCAGCCATTCGACGAAGTGGTGGTGCAGGTGATCGAGGATTGGGCCGATGCCGAAACCGAACGTCGCCTGACCGCGCAGGCCGAGGATGTGCGCGCGGCACTGGAAACCGGCGCCGATCCCGATGGCTTTGGCCTGTCGATCGAAGCGGTGGAGGGCGTGCAGCGCGAGGGCTTCGTTCAGGGCCTGCCGCGCAGCCTGATCAGCGCGGCCTTCGCCATGCAAGAGGGCGAGGTGCGCGTCCATGCCGCCACCGACCCCGACACCGGCGCGCCGGTGGTCTTCGTGCTGCTTCTGGACGCGGTGCTGGCGGCCGAAACCGACACCGCCGAGGCGCGGATGATCATCGACAGCTTTTCGGCATCGGTCAGCCAGTCCGTCGCCGCCGATCTGTTCGCCTATTTCGCGCGCCGGCTCGAAACCGAAGCGACGGTGCAGATCAATGACGGCGCGGTTCAGGCCGTGCATGCCGAGTTCCGCTAGGCCGATGGTCGCGCTCACGCCGACTTTCGAAGCCTTCGAGGCGGGCTGGAACGCGGGCCGCAATCAGGTCGTCTGCGCCCGGCTGGCCGCGGATCTGGATACGCCGGTGTCGCTGATGCTGCGGCTCGCCGAGGCCCGCAAGGACAGCTTCATGCTCGAATCCGTCACCGGCGGCGAGGTCCGCGGCCGCTATTCGGTGGTGGGGATGAAGCCCGATCTGATCTGGCAATGCCACGGCAGCCGCGCCCGCATCAACCGCGAGGCCCGCTTCGACCCCGAGGCATGGCAGGATCAGCCCGCCCCCCCGCTGGAGGCCCTGCGCGCCCTGATCGCCGAAAGCCGGATCGACATGCCGGCTGATCTGCCCGCCATCGCCGCGGGGCTTTTCGGCTATCTCGCCTATGACATGATCCGGCTGGTGGAGCATCTGCCGAACGTCAATCCCGACCCGCTCGGCCTGCCCGATGCGGTGTTGCTGCGGCCCTCGGTGGTGGCGGTGCTCGACGGGGTCAAGGGCGAGGTCACCATCGTCGCCCCGGCATGGGCCGGCAGCGGGCTGACCGCGCGCGCGGCCTATGCCCAGGCGGCCGAGCGGGTGATGGATGCGGTGCGCGATCTCGACCGCGCCGCCCCGGGCGAGACCCGCGGCCTGGGCGCTGCCGAACCCGAGGCCGAACCGGTGTCGAACTTCACCCCCGAGGCCTATCGCGCCGCGGTCGAGAAGGCCAAGGATTACATCCGCGCCGGCGACATCTTTCAGGTCGTGCCGTCGCAGCGCTGGGCCCAGCCGTTCCGGCTGCCGCCCTTCGCGCTCTACCGGTCGTTGCGCCGCACCAACCCCTCGCCCTTCATGTTCTTCTTCAATTTCGGCGAATTTCAGGTGATCGGCGCCAGCCCCGAAATCCTCGTGCGGCTGCGCGATGGCGAGGTCACGATCCGGCCCATCGCCGGCACGAGGCGCCGCGGCGCCACCCCCGAGGAGGACCGCGCCCTGGAGGCCGATCTGCTGGCCGATCAGAAAGAGCGCGCCGAGCATCTGATGCTGCTCGATCTGGGGCGCAACGATGTGGGCCGCGTCGCCCGGATCGGCACCGTCCGCCCGACCGAGCAATTCGCCATCGAGCGCTACAGCCATGTGATGCACATCGTCTCGAACGTGGTGGGCGAATTGCGCGAGGGCGAGGACGCGCTATCGGCCCTGCTGGCGGGGCTGCCGGCCGGCACGCTCTCGGGCGCGCCCAAGGTCCGCGCGATGGAGATCATCGACGAACTGGAGCCCGAAAAGCGCGGCGTCTACGGCGGCGCGGTGGGCTATTTCGCCGCCAATGGCGAGATGGACATGTGCATCGCCCTGCGCACCGCGGTGCTGAAGGACGAAACGCTCTACACCCAGGCCGGCGGTGGCGTGGTCTATGACAGCGACCCGGCCGCGGAATGGCAGGAAACCGTCGACAAGGTGCGCGCCCTGCGCCGCGCCGCCGCCGACGCGGGCCTGTTTGTCCACCGCGGCAACGCCCGCTAAGCCGGCGGCGGGAGAAGGCCCCGGGACCCCGCTTTCCGACAAGGGCATCGGATGGGCATCGGATGGCCGCGGGCAGCCGCACCCAACGCTCGTGATAGGCGCTTTATTCCTGCCACGACCGGACGACCTCGCATGATGCACCCGGCCCCGCCAAAGCGGCTGGCCGGGAGTGAGGGGGGCCGTGGCCCCGGTGGGGCCGCGCAAGCCCCCAAACGCCATCCGCTGCCCGGGAGGCTCTCGCGGCGTTCACCGGGCGGGCGGAAACGGGCCGTTGTGAAAAGCATCGCCACGCAAGGGCAGCGGCTGGCCGCGGCGCAGGCGCCCGCACCCGCGCAAAAGAAAAACGGCACCCCGAGAGGGTGCCGCATCTCGTGTCCCGTGTCCCTTGTCCCGTCTCCCCGGCGCCCGCCCGCAGGCGGGCCGGCAAGCGTTACTGCGCTTCGGAGATGAACTTGACCGCATCGCCGAAGGTCTGGATCGTTTCGGCCGCATCGTCGGGGATCTCGATGCCGAATTCCTCTTCAAAGGCCATGACCAGTTCGACCGTATCCAGGCTGTCGGCGCCCAGATCGTCGATGAAGGACGCGCTGTCGGTGACCTTGTCCTCCTCGACGCCGAGATGCTCCACAACGATCTTCTTCACGCGATCAGAGATATCGCTCATGTCGGTTCCTCATTTCCGTTTTGCGGGGGCAGCCCCGTCTGGTTGTCGTGCCCTGTTCCTGACGGGGCGCTTCGGGCTCCGCTGGGCCGTGGCCCCCTCACCCGCCCGGCCGGAGAAGGCAACCGCCCCCGGCCTGATCGCCGCCGCCTATAGCATGTTCTCGGCCCATGGCAAACGCTTTCCCTCGGGCCGGTTTCACGGCAGGCGGGCGCTGCGCCGACCGGGCTCAGAGCATCGCCATGCCGCCGTTCACATGCAGCGTCGCCCCGGTAACATAGCCGGCCTCGGGGCTGGCGAGATAGAGCACGGCCGCCCCGATCTCTTCGGGCGCGCCCATCCGGCCCGCGGGCACCTGCCCGATCAGCCGGGCCTGCTGATCTTCGGTAAGCTTGTCGGTCATCGGCGTGGTGATGAAGCCCGGCGCCACGCAATTCACGGTGATGCCGCGGCCGGCCACCTCGGCGGCGAGGCTTTTGGACATGCCCACCAGGCCGGCCTTGGCGGCGGCGTAATTGCCCTGCCCCGGGTTGCCCGTGGCCCCGACGATCGAGCCGATGTTCACGATCCGGCCCCAGCGCGCCTTCATCATCCCGCGCAGCACACCGCGCGACAGCCGGAAGGGCACGCTCAGGTTCAACTCCAGCACCGCCTGCCAGTCGTCGTCGGACATCCGCATGAACAGCCCGTCGCGGGTGATCCCGGCGTTGTTCACCAGAATGTCGACACCTCCCATCGCCTCGGCGGCCCGGCCGGGAAGCGCCTCCAGCGCCGCCGGATCGGACAGATCGCATTGCAGCACATGGGCCCGACCGCCCTGCATGCCGCCCTGCGCCGCGGCCAACGCCCCGGCCAGCGCCTCCAGCGGCGCGATCCGGCTGCCCGTCAGCGCCACCTCGGCCCCGGCGCCGTGCAGCGCCGTGGCGATGGCGCCGCCGATTCCCCCCGACGCCCCCGTCACCAGAGCCCGCTTCCCTGCAAGATCGAACATCTGCGTCTGCCCCCCGTTCCGATTGACCGGCCCTGCTTAGCAGCCCTGTCCCAGGCGCACCACCGAAGATGCGAGGACCACGCCATACGTGCGCCATAATCACTTGATACAACTTGAGGTTGTTAACGGCCGGTTTACCCCGATTATGAAAGATTACGAAGGGGTCAAAGGAACGCACGAGATGATGGAATCGTTCGGAGATGTCATCGCGGATGCGGCGGCCGGGGTATCGCTCACCGGCCTCGCCCTGACGCTGGGTGCCATCATGCTGGCCTTTGCCGTGCTGCGCCGGCGCCGCCGCGACCGGGAACGGGCGTTGGCGGCAAGGGCGCGCGCCGGTTACCCGCAACAGGACGTCGCCGCGCAGCGCGCGCCGGTCAGCCGTGGCGAATGGGCCAACCGGCTGCGCGCGCGGGCCTCGAACGACGGTGACGCCCCGACGGAACCGGCGCCGGAACTGGTGGCGATCCTCGGCGGGGCCGACGACCCCGCGGCGCGGCTGCAGACGGTCGCGGCGTCGGATTTCCGGGTGCATCCGCTCCTGACCCGGGCGCAGGCGCGGTTGCTGCCGGCGCTGGAGCGGATCACCTACACCCGCGGCAACGGCCATCGCCTGATGGCGCACACAAGGCTGGGCGACGTGGTGCAGCCCGTGGCCGGGCATGGCACCACGCCCGAGAGGCTGGCGCGCGCCATGCGCGCCCTGCATGGCCAGAGCCTCGAATTCGCGCTGTTCGACGGGGCCGGCATGCTGGTGGCCGTGATCGAGGTGCGCACCCACGCCACCCCCGGCGCGCGGCGTGATATCGAACTGGCGCTGCGGCGCGAGGTTCTGCGCAAGGCCGGCGTCGCACTCCATATCATTCCGCCGCAGGCGTCGGAGGCCGAGATCGAAGCGCTGCTGCTGCCGCATCTGGCGCCGGTCAAGGCGGGCTGAAATCGTCGCCGGGACGAGGGCCCCGACGGCCACCCCAAAGCAGCCGGCCGGGCGGCTCTTGCCGCGCTCACCGGGCGAAACCGGCGCGTCACGAAAAGCGGCGCAGTTCCGAGGCCCTCGCAGCAGATGACCCACGGGCAGCCGCGCGCGACGCCTGTGGTGGGCGGGGTCATGCAACGCCGCCGCGGCGGCCTCGGCCATCCATTGCCGGGGCGGCTGGCAATCGGCTGTGAAGGGCCAAGGCCCCGGCGTTGCCGCGCACGCCCCCGAGGGCCCGGCGCAGCCCGTATGATCTACCCGGCCGGGCGCGGGACGGACGGCCGGAAAATACAGCGCCGGAGGGCGGTGACCTCCCGCCCCCCGGCACCTTGAAGAAACGGCTCGGGCGGGCGAGGGTCCCCCGCCCGCCCCTGCCTGTTCGCGCGGCTCAGCGCGGCTCGTTCATCAGCCCGCGGAAGATCGCATAGCAGGCGCCGAGCAGCACCAGCGTGAACGGCAGCCCGGTCGAGACCGCCATGGCCTGCAACGCGATCAGCCCGCCGCCGAGCAGCAGCGCGATGGCCACGAGGCCTTCGACGCTGGCCCAGAAGATGCGCTGCACCACCGGCGCGTTGATCTTGCCCCCTGCGGCTATGGTGTCGATCACCAGACTGCCGGAGTCCGACGAGGTGATGAAGAACACCAGCACCAGCGTGATCCCGATGAAGGAGGTGATCGCCGCCAGCGGCAACTGGCTCAGCATCTCGAAGAGCTGCAGCTCCAGCGCCGCCTCCTGCACGCCGGCAAAGCCGTCGTTGACCACCTGCCCGATCGCCGTGCCGCCCAGCGCGGTCATCCACAGCACCGACAGCACCGTCGGCACGATCAGCACCGCGATCAGGAACTCGCGCACCGTCCGGCCCCGGCTGACGCGGGCGATGAACATGCCGACGAAGGGTGACCAGCTGATCCACCACGCCCAGTAGAAGGCCGTCCAGCCCTGCGCGAAGTTGGAATCCTCGCGCCCGAAGGGCATCGACAGCGCCGGCAGATACTGACCATAGGCACCCATATTGGCGAAAAAGCCAGTCAGGATGTCCATCGTCGGCCCGGCAAGGATGATGAACAGCAGCAGCAGCGCGGCAAGGCCCATGTTGACCTCCGACAGCACCTTCACCCCGCCTTCGAGGCCGCGCACGATGGAGACGATGGCGATCAGCGTGATGAAGATGATCAGGAAGATCAGCACCGCA